>DQUE01000029.1 GCA_015662405.1 Sulfurimonas autotrophica
GCTACACCAAGATGTAGCTTTAAAACCAATAGAATGAAAAATAAAATAGAAGAGATATCAAAGAGTTTAGGTTATGAAGTAAGTACAGACAAAGCTGGAAATGTACTTTGTAAAAAAGGAGTACCAAAAGTTTGTCTGCAGTCACACTACGATATGGTGTGTTTAGGTGATGTGGTAAATATAGAGTTGGTAGAGGAGGGTGGAGTTTTAAAGGCAAAAAATTCAACTCTTGGAGCTGACAATGGTATGGGAATGGCAATTATGTTTGCTGTTATGGAAAAGTTTAATGATTTAGAGTGTTTGTTTACCAATGACGAAGAGGTAGGACTCATTGGTGCTTCTAATTTGGAATTAGAGCTCACTTCAGATAAACTTTTAAATCTTGATGGAGAAGAAGAGAGGGATATATACATAGGTTGTGCAGGTGGTGTCGATATAGTTTCAAAACTGCCTTTAGAGTATATCTCTTTGGATGAAGGTGAAGTTATCTATGAAATTAGTATCAAAGATTTAGCTGGTGGACACTCTGGAGTAGATATAGACAAAGGCATAGACTCAGCTACAAAAGTTTTAGCAAGAGAACTAATAAAGCATGATTTTAAACTCTTGCATGTAGAGGGCGGAGAGGCAAGAAACTCTATAGCAAAAAATGCAAAAGCAGTAGTAGCTACATCTAAAGAGATAAAACTTCAAAACAGTATTCTACATGTAAAGAGGATTGAGTATAGGCGAGAGTATATAAAAAATGGAAGAAAAATTATAAAAGCTCTAAATGCTTTTTCTCAAGGCGTAAGGGCATTTGATAAAAGTCTAAATATTCCATCAATAAGTATAAACATAGGTGTAGTTCGCATAAATGATGGAGTTTTACAGATTGATTGTGCCGCAAGGGCCATGAATAACAGTGATTTGATACATTTAGCAGACGAAACAGAGTCATTTTTTCAACTTATAGGTTGTGAAACATTGCAAAGCGACGGACATGAGCCTTGGGTTCCAGATATTGGAGATTTTGCAAATATTGTTAAACAGGAGATGGAGAAAGTTTATGATGATGTTAGCTTTAGTGCTATTCATGCTGGCTTAGAGTGTGGTATACTTATGCAAAGACAATCAAAAAAAATCGAAGCAGTCGCAATTGGACCTACTATAAGATTTCCTCATTCACTTAGAGAAGAGTGTGACCTAGGTTCAGTACGCAGAATAAGAAAAGTTGTAGAAAGGATAATAAATGGCATTAATGAAATCAGCTAATATAGAGTTAGGCAAAGAATTGGAGCATTTTGTTTTAGCGGATGCTTTTGGCAAAGAGTATAGCTCAAAGGAGAACTTTGGAAAAGGAGGGATGATTATAGCAGTTATGTGCAATCACTGTCCATATTCAAATGCTATTTGGGAGAGACTTCAAAAGGTGTCCGAGTTTGCTAAAAAACTTGATATTAGCTGTGTTGCTATAAATCCAAATATACACCCTAACTATCCAGAAGATAGCCCTGCTCATATGCGTAACAAGACAGAAGAGTTTGACATTTTATTCCCTTATCTAATTGATAGCAAGCAGAGTGTATCTAAGTCATTGGGAGCAGTTTGTACTCCTGATATATTTTTGTTTGATAAAAATGTAAAGCTTTACTACCACGGAAGATTAGACGATAACTGGCATGATGTTAGAAGTGTAAAAGATGAAGATTTAAGAGAGGCTATTGTTTTATTATTTAGTAATCAGCCAGCACCAGATCCGCAAATAGACTCACAAGGTTGTTCAATCAAGTGGATAGATACAGTAACGGGCTAATTGGCTTTGAAACTCTTTTTCGTTTTACAGTACTCATTCATGAAACATTCAGACTCACATTTAGGATTGATTGCTTTACATATGTATCGTCCAAAAAGCACCATAGCTTGGTGAAGAGTATGCAGATCTGTTTTAAGCTTTTTTGTCAGCTCTTCCTCTGTGCTTATTGGAGTTTTTGCATTGCTAAGACCAAGTCTGTGGGCTACTCTAAAGACATGAGTATCAACCGCCATTAGATTTGCACCAGTATATTCTATCATGACCACATGGGCGGTTTTTTGACCAACTCCTGCGAGGGTAATTAACTCTTTTTCATCTAGAGGAATTTGTCCGTTATAGTGTTCGAGTACTCTTTTTGCCATTTTTATTAGGTTAATTGCTTTATTATTAAAAAATGAGCAAGATTTTATAATATTTTTAACATCATCTATATCTGCGTTAGCAAGCTTTTTTATATTAGGATATTTTTTAAAAAGTGCAGGCGTTATGATATTTACTCTTTTGTCAGTACATTGAGCAGAGAGCATAACAGAGGTAATTAGCTCATATAGATTGCTATAGGTCAATTCAGTAACTGCATCTGTGTAATTTTGTATAAAAAGAGCCTTTATTTGCTCAATCTCTTTTTTTGTAGATAATTTCATGCAAAAATTATATCAAAATATTTATTAATTATTTAAATTTTCAATATATAATCAAGTTTTAATTCAAACACTAGTAGAATAGTAAAAATTTAATTTAAAAGGAATATTATGAAAAGAGCTATTGTAGGAACTTTAGCAATATTTGCGATGAGTGCGAGTCTAAATGCAGCAGTATATGCGACAGTAAATGGTATAGAAGTTACGGATAAAGATGTAGCAAACCTAATGAGAACAATGCCTGGAGTGAAGTTTGAAACATTACAACCACAGCAACGAACAAAAGTTATTGACCAAGCAATAGAGAGGAAACTTTTAGCAAAAGAGGCTTTAAAGTCTGGTATAGAAAAAGATACTGAGTATAAAAAGACTTTAGAGTCTATCAAGAGTGATTTGGCTTTAGAGGTTTGGATGAAAAGAGTATACGAAAAAATAAAAGTATCAGAAGCTGATGCTAAGGCATATTTTGAAAAAAACAGTGATAAATTTGTAAAACCAGAAACTGCAAAAGCAAGACATATAGTTGTAAAAGATGAAGAAGCAGCAAAAAAAATTATTAAAGAGCTGAGTGGACTTAAAGCAGAAGCACTTACTACTAAGTTTATTGAATTAGCAAAAACAAAATCAACAGGACCAAGTGGTGCAAATGGTGGTGATTTGGGTTGGTTTAACAAGAAGCAAATGGTAGGAGCTTTTAGTGAAGCTGCATTTGGACAAGGGAAAGGAGAGGTTACAAAAACTCCAGTTAAGACTCAGTTTGGTTATCATGTAATTTTAACAGAAGATAAAAAAGGTGGAGAAAAAATTAAATTCTCTGATGCAAAAGTACAGATTGAAAATGGTCTAAAGATGGAAAAATTCCGCAATGATGTTGCAAAAATAGCAAAAGATTTGAGAAAAAAAGCTAAAATAGTTATGAAATAAGGGGCGTTTTATGGGAGTATTTGATTTTGTAAAACCAGGAGTTTTAAGTGGTGATGATGTCTCGAAAGTTTTTGAATTTGCAAAAGCAAATCAGTATGCACTTCCGGCTGTCAATGTTGTAGGCACAAACTCTATAAATGCTGTTTTAGAGTCTGCAAAAAATGCAAATTCTCCTATAATTGTTCAGTTCTCAA
>DQUE01000082.1 GCA_015662405.1 Sulfurimonas autotrophica
GAAAAAAGAGTTACATATAGACAGAAACGATGAGTATATGCCAAATCCTTTTGTTGGACAGTATCAATTTTTTACTGAAGCCGATATAAGTTTAAGTGAAGAATTTCTAGACTATAAGTCTAGGTTTTTGCTTGAAGATGGTATTAAAAACTACATAAAAGAGATAAAGAGTATTTATGGATAGATTAAGAAGCTATACTCCTCGTATACTTGTTGTTGGTGATTTGATGTTAGATCATTATCTTTGGGGTACGTGTAACCGTATAAGCCCTGAAGCTCCTGTGCAAGTTGTAGACATAGATAAGGAAACAACAGTCCTTGGTGGTGCTGGTAATGTTATAAGTAATTTAGTGGCAATGGGTGCAGAAGTAAGTGTGCTTAGTGTTATAGGCTATGACAGCAATGGTGAAGAGCTTTTAGGAATGTTAAGTGATTCAGGTGTTGATTCCTCAAATATCGTAAAACAAGAAGGTAGATATACAAGTAAAAAAAGCCGTGTTATAGCTGTTCATCAACAAATTATCAGATACGATATGGAATCAAAAAACAATATTGATACTAAGAGTGAAGAGAGATTGTACGAGAGATTTGAAGCAA
Organism: Sulfurimonas autotrophica; assembly: GCA_015662405.1. Taxonomy (GTDB): domain Bacteria; phylum Campylobacterota; class Campylobacteria; order Campylobacterales; family Sulfurimonadaceae; genus Sulfurimonas; species Sulfurimonas autotrophica_A. The sequence continues at coordinate 598 of DQUE01000082.1, forward strand.
ATATTAAAAACTTTGATGCTATTTTACTCTCAGATTATGGCAAAGGAGTACTTACTGAAACTCTTACATGTAAACTAATAAAATTGGCAAAAAAAGAGGGTAAATTTGTTTTAGTAGATCCTAAAGGTAATGATTATAGTAAGTACAAAGGGGCTACACTCATAACTCCAAATAAAAAAGAAGCAATTGAAGCAACAAAAATAGATATAAATGATGAGAAAAGTCTTTATGTGGTAGGAGAGTTGTTAAAAAATTCTCTGAAGCTTGATTATGCTGTTATAACTCTTAGTGAAGATGGTATGGCTATTTTTGGTGATGAGGTTACAAAAGTTCCTACTGTTGCAAGAGAAGTTTTTGATGTTACAGGCGCAGGAGATACGGTTTTAGCTTCTTTTGGTTATGCTCTTAGTTGTGGACTTGACATAAAAAAGTCAGCACTGTTTGCTACAAGTGCAGCTGCTGTTGTGGTTGGCAAACTTGGAAGTGCAACTGTGAGCCTTGATGAGATCGATATGTATGAACATAGCTTAAGAAACGGTAAAGCAGACAGTAAAATAAAAACAAAAAAAGAGATAGCTGAATTGCTCAAAAACTTTAGAGATAAAAAAATAGTTTTTACAAATGGCTGTTTTGATATTCTTCATGTTGGTCATGTAAAGTACTTAGAAATTGCAAAAAGCTTTGGGGATATGCTTATCGTGGGACTAAATTCTGATGAATCTGTGAAGCGTTTAAAAGGAGAAAGTAGACCTATAAATACAAGTGAAGACAGAGCTTATGTTCTAAGTGCTTTGGAGTCTGTTAGTTATGTGGTAGAGTTTGATGATGATACGCCATATGAACTAATCAAAGCAGTTAAGCCAGATATTTTAGTAAAAGGTGGCGACTATAAGGGCAAAGAGGTAGTCGGTAGCGATATAGTTAAAGAGCTAAGACTTGTGGACTTTGTAGATGGCAAAAGTACAACAAATATTATCAACAAAATAGGTGGAAACTGATATGATGAATATGATTCAAAGTGAGATGAATGCTCATAAGCAGACGATAGCAAAAACAATAGAGACTATGCAAAGCCATATATATACAGCTTGTATTATAGCGACTGAGACGATTAAAAATGGAAATAAAATCTTGCTTTTTGGTAATGGTGGAAGTGCAGCAGATGCACAGCATATAGCAGCTGAGCTAAGTGGGCGTTATAAAATAGAACGAAGAGGATTAGCAGGGCTTGCTCTTACAACTGATACCTCTGTTTTGACAGCAGTTGGTAATGATTATGGATATGAAAGAGTATTTGATAGGCAAGTTGAAGCACTTGCTCGCAAAGGAGACCTTCTTGTAGGAATCTCAACAAGTGGAAATAGTAAAAATGTTCTTAGAGCTTTAAGCCTTGGAAAAAATATGGGGTGTAAAACTATAGGATTTTCGGGAGGAGACGGTGGCGCTATGAATGAATTCTGTGATGTAAACTTAGTTGTTCCAAGTGATGATACTCCTCGTATACAAGAGATGCACATTATGATTGGGCATATTATTTGCCAAGCGATAGATGGCTCTTTAGAAGTTTAATCACCTCATCTGCCTTAATAGTTTTCATGCACTCATGGGTTTTGATAGGACAGACTCTTTTCATGCAAGGAGCACACTTTAGATTGTGAGATATAATGTAGCCATTTGGGTTGTTCCACTGCGATGTTTCACTATATTTTGTTGGACCAAATAGAGTCACAGTTGGAATTTTATATGCAGCAGCTATGTGCATAGGTCCACTATCGTTGGTGACAAATAGGTCTAACCCTGCAATTTTTTCTATTAGCTCAGTTATGTTGGTTTTGCCTGCTAAGTTCGTCACTTCTGTATCTATTAGACTCTCAACTTCATTTGCAATGCCAATTTCATTTGGCCCACCAAAGATAACTATGTCGTGAGTTTTTGTAAAATAGTTTGCTACTTTTGCAAACTCTTCGGGATACCATCTTTTTGCACTTCCGTAGGTTGCTCCTGGGTTTATACCAAGAGTTGGCCGAGTAAATTTGCAAGGTTTTTGATATAGTTTTAAATCTTGAGGTTTTATATGGAGAGCTTTGGCGTACTTTTTCACCTGATGCCCACTATGGATGTTTTTTTATATTGAATTTTCTTTTTTGCATCTAAAAACCAAAAAAACA
>DQUE01000028.1 GCA_015662405.1 Sulfurimonas autotrophica
ACAATCACCAAAAGCATACAAACAGAGAATTTAGGTGTTATTGTTGATTTAACAGCGCGTGGAGGTCTGCAGCAAAGACTCTGCTATGGAGCAGAATTTTTGCCTGTTAGAAAAGAGAATATCTTTCAGGCATAGTGCTTTATCTGTTTGCATCCTGCAAAGAGTCCGCTATCAAAAATGCTAGCTCTAACGACTGATCAGCATTTAAACGTGGATCACAGTGTGTGTGGTAACGAGAACTCAACTCCTCTTCTGTTACAGTAAAAGAACCACCAATACACTCCGTAACATTTTTCCCTGTCATCTCCAAATGGACTCCACCTGCAAATGTACCCTCTGCCTTATGCACTTGAAAAAATTGTTTCATCTCAGTTAAAATAGCATCAACCGGACGTGTTTTATAGTTGTTAGATGACTTGATAGTATTTCCATGCATCGGGTCACACGACCAAACTACATGCAAACCCTCTCTCTCTACTGCACGAATAAGCTGTGGCATATGCTCACCAACTCTGTTTGCACCCATCCTAACAATAATATTTAAACGTCCTGCTTCATTTTCAGGGTTCACAGCTTTTGCTAGTCGCACCAGATCATCAGGATCCATAGTAGGACCAGCCTTGATACCAATAGGATTTTTAATACCCCTCATATACTCAACATGTGCACCGTCAAGTTGGCGTGTTCTATCACCAATCCATACCATATGTGCCGCTGTATTGTACCACTCACCAGTCAGAGAGTCCTCTCTTGTAAATGCCTCTTCATAAGGTAAAAGCAGTGCTTCATGCGAAGTGAAAAAATCTGTTTCACGGAGTGTTCTATATGTTTTCGATGTTACCCCGCAAGCCTCCATAAACTGCAGTGACTTCTCTATATCTTCTGCCAATGCCTCATACTTTTGACTAATTTCGCTTTGGTGTACAAAATCAAGATTCCATTTACTTACCTGATGTAAATCAGCAAGTCCTCCTGAGGCAAATGCACGCAGTAAATTTTGTGTAGCAGTTGCTTGATTGTATGCTTTTATCATACGTTCAGGATCAGGTGTACGGGATTTTTCATCAAAATCTATACCATTAATAATATCACCACGATAAGAATCAAGAGTAATATCCCCTTTTGTTTCAGTCTCAGATGAACGTGGTTTTGCGAACTGTCCACCAAGTCGCCCTACTTTTACAACAGGTAATCCACCAGCATAAGTCATAACTACAGCCATCTGCATCAGTACTTTAAAAGTATCACGAATATTATCAGCATGAAATTCACTGAAACTCTCAGCACAGTCACCGCCTTGCAATAAAAAAGCTTTTCCCTGTGATACATTTGCAAGCTGTTCTTTCAACGAACGCGCTTCTCCTGCAAACACAAGCGGTGGGTAGCTCTTTAACTCTTTTAAAACTGCTTCAAGCTTTGTTTTATCAGGGTATGTTGGTTGTTGTAGTATTGGTTTTTTTCTCCAGCTAGACGGGCTCCAAGTGCTCATTATCAGACCTTATATAATATAATTTTTGAAATTTTATCAAAAAATAGCTAAAATTGCTATGAGAAAAGCTTTTTTTATGCTTAAATTAGTATAATTGCGCATATTATTATATTTGGAGACTTATGAATATAAATGACCTTAAATCATTAGTAATACAGATGCGCCAAGAGCTGCAAAACAGTATTAACTCCAAAAAAAATGCAAAAAAAAGCATATGATCACCTATTTAAACGATGCAATAAAAAAAACACATGACAAGAAAACAACATCGCAAGGGCATGTCAAATTTATTTTTCAAGATGACTATAAAGAGGTAGCAGACAAAGCCCTCTATAGATCAAAAAACAATGGAAAAAACCAAACGCAAGTGGAGTTACAAGATGGAGTTTAACTATTTTGACATTATTGTGGCAATAATAGTGCTATTATTAGGATTAAAAGGTGTAGTCAATGGCTTTTTTAAAGAGGTTTTTGCTCTTATAGGCATTATAGGTGGTGTTTTTGTTGCCTCTAGGTTTGGTGAGAGTGTTGGAGAATATTTGAGTAGTATGATATTTCACTTTTCTAATAAACCTGCAATAAACTTTACAGGATTTCTTATAACCCTTGCTCTTTTTTGGCTGCTAATGGTATTTATCGGGCTTGCTTTTAAGAAACTAAGTTCACTCAGTGGTCTAGGACCAATAGACAGAATTTTGGGTTTTATAGTAGGGGCAAGCAAATTTTTTCTTATCGCTGCAGTAATTGCTTATGCGGTTTACAATGTAAAAGCCTTAAGAACAACACTTGATTCTGCACTTAAATCGAGTATTGCTTTTCCTATTATGGTAGAGACTGGTAAATATATTATGAAAATAGACCCTACTGACATTTCAAGTGATATCAATGAAACAGTTTCACAAGGAAGCAGTGATTTACAAAAAAAGATTGAAGAGAACATAACAAAAGCAACTTTGCAACAAATTAATACTATTACAAATAAAATACAAGAGGAATAGCTATGGCAAACATAACAACAGATTTTAATAACAAAACAGTGGAGTATGAACAACTTCTTAGTGATTTTAAGCAGTTACTGAAAAAAAACAGTCTCAAATTTACTATTCAGCGTGAAGTAATTTTAGAAACATTGTACAACTCTAATGAGCATCTCACTCCAGAAGCGCTTCATCATCTGATACAAGAAAAATACCCCGAACTCAACACAGGGATAGCAACCGTATATAGAACACTCTCACTTCTTGAAGATTCACACGTAGTAACATCTCTTTCCTTTGGTGCACAAGGAAAAAAGTATGAACTCGATGTTAAAATACACCATGATCATCTTATCTGTACAGAGTGTGGAAAGATCACAGAATTTGTTGATGAAGAGATAGAAAAAAGGCAACAAATCATTACAGAAAAACTTCATTTCAAGATGACAGACCACTCTATGCAGATATACGGAATTTGTAAAGAGTGCCAAGATAAAATAGATCACTAACAAATAAAGAAGGAAAAATTATTGATTTTTGAAAACAAATATATACAACAAAGAATAGAAAAAGCAAATACATTAAAAAATGCAGGATACAATCCTTATGCAAATAATTCACAAAGAAATACTACAATTCAGAAGTATCTCAATGTTAACTCTGACATTAAAGACAAAGAGAATAAAAGAGATGAAAACCGCCACTATATAGTTGCCGGACGTATAAAATTTCTACGCATTATGGGAAAAGCAAGTTTTGCAAAAATAGAAGATGAAAGTGGTATGTTGCAGATCTATGTATCACGAGATAATCTCCCTGAAGGTTTTTATAATGAAATTTTCAAAAAAAATATAGAGGTTGGTGATATCATAGAGGTTGGCGGTTATCCTTTTGTTACAGGAAAAGGAGAACTTTCCTTACATGTAGATAGTTTGAAGCTACTTACAAAAGCCATCTCACCACTTCCAGAAAAATTTCATGGGATTACAGACAAAGAGATTCGCTACAGAAAACGCTATCTTGATTTAATTATGAATAAAGAAGTGAGAAAAACATTCCAGATTCGTTCTCGTGTTATTTCACTTACACGCCGTTTCTTTGAGGAAAAAGGCTTTTTAGAAGTTGAAACACCTATGATGCACCCTATTGCCGGTGGAGCAAATGCAAAACCATTTGTGACACATCATAATGCTCTTGGTGTTGATAGATACCTAAGAATTGCACCCGAACTCTATCTCAAACGTCTCATTGTTGGTGGGTTTGAAGCAGTCTTTGAGATCAATCGTAACTTTCGAAATGAAGGAATGGATGCAACACATAACCCTGAATTTACCTCTATAGAGTTTTACTGGGCATATAAAACATATAAAGATTTAATTGAAATCACAAAAGAGTATTTTCAATATCTCTTTGAGCATTTGGATTTGCCAACACTCCTTCCATATGGTGATTTAGAAGTAAATTTTGACAATTTTCAAGAGATTCCCCTTATAGAGTCTTTAACAACTATTGGTGGTGTTCCGTCAGATGTTGTAAACGATAAAGAAAAAATCATTGCTTATTTCAATGAAAAAGGCATTGCAGTACAAGCAAATATGAATTTAGGGCAACTCCAAGGGGAACTTTTTGATGCATTTGTTGAGGAAAAGCTTATTGACCCTACTTTTATAACAGAGTATCCGGTTGCAATCTCTCCACTTGCTAGAAGAAGCGATGAGCATCCTGAAATTACAGAGCGATTTGAATTATTTATTGCAGGTCGTGAAATTGCTAATGCTTTTAGTGAGCTTAATGACCCAATTGATCAACTTTCACGATTTGAAGAACAAATAGCTGCAAAAGAGAGTGGTGATGATGAAGCTCATGCAATGGATAGCGATTTTGTTGAAGCACTCAGCTATGGAATGGCACCAACAGCAGGACAAGGTATAGGAATAGATAGACTCGTAATGCTTCTTACGAATGAACACAGCATAAGAGATGTATTATTGTTTCCTGCCATGAAACCTGTAATGCAAGAGGAGTCTCAAAAAGAAGATGATGAGTAAAACTCATCATGAATAAATATCTAGTCTGAAATTTCTTCAGAACAGTATTATGATATTTTTAGTACAATAAACATATTTTTAATTTTACAAGGAATTTTATACTATGAGTTTTTTAAAAGAGTATGATGAGGAAGTTTATAGCTTATGCGAAAAAGAGCTAGAGAGACAAACGAACCACCTCGAAATGATAGCAAGTGAAAACTTTACACTTCCAGCAGTTATGGAAGCGATGGGTTCTGTATTTACAAATAAATATGCAGAAGGATACCCTGCAAAACGTTACTATGGTGGATGTGAACATGCAGATAGTGTAGAACAGTTAGCAATAGATAGGGCTTGTGAACTTTTTGGATGTAAGTATGCAAATGTACAACCACACTCAGGTTCACAGGCAAATGGTGCTGTATATGCAGCTCTTTTAAAAGCAGGTGATAAACTTTTAGGTATGGATTTAAGCCATGGTGGACATCTCACACATGGTTCTAAGCCAAGTTTTTCAGGAAAGAATTACTCTAGCTTTACTTATGGTGTTGAACTTGATGGACGCATTAACTATGACAGAGTGCTAGATATAGCAAAAATTGTACAACCGAAAATCATTGTATGTGGTGCTTCTGCTTATGCTCGTGAAATCGACTTTAAAAAATTTCGTGAAATTGCTGATGAAGTGGGTGCTATTTTATTTGCCGATATTGCACATATTGCAGGTCTTGTGGCAGCTGGTGAACACCCTAGTCCTTTCCCTCATGCAGATGTTGTTACAACCACTACACACAAAACGCTAGCTGGTCCTCGCGGTGGTATGATAATGACAAATGATGAAGATATAGCCAAAAAAATAAACTCTGCAATTTTTCCTGCTCTTCAAGGTGGACCACTTGTCCATGTAATCGCAGCAAAAGCAGTTGGGTTTAAATACAACCTCTCTTCAGAGTGGAAAGAGTATGCAAAACAGGTAAAGAAAAATGCTTCTGTTTTGGCTGATGTCCTTATGAAACGTGGTTATGATGTTGTAAGTGGTGGAACAGACAATCACTTAGTGCTTGTAAGTTTTGTTGGTAAAGAGATTTCAGGAAAAGATGCTGATGCAGCACTTGGCAATGCAGGTATCACTGTCAATAAAAATACAGTTCCAGGTGAGACAAGAAGCCCTTTTGTCACATCAGGCATTCGCATTGGTTCACCTGCACTGACATCTCGTGGTATGAAAGAGAAAGAGTTTTCATTCATTGCAAATAAAATGGCAGATGTTTTAGATGATATTAATAATACAGAACTACAAGCAAAAATAAAAGAAGAACTCAAAGAGCTTGCTCAAAAATTTGTCATTTATAACCAACCAACATACTAAGGTCAAAATATGACTGCCATGGACTTAAAACTTATAAAGATGGTGAGTGACCACTACTGGATCAAAAGAGATACAGTGGTGAATAAAATTACATTTAAAGGACGTACTTTTTATAATAAATTTGAAAAAGTAAATGCTCCTTTAAACCAGTCTGTTATTAATAAGCATATAAAAGGTGAAATCACTGTAGCACACTCCCTTGTTAATAAAAAAGGAATTGTTGAAAATATAGTGATTGATTATAATGGTAGAGACCCTGAGCGATTTTACCATAAGACACAGTTGCTTTTACGTGAAGAGGGTTTTATAAATTTTACAGCTTATGAGACAAAAACAAAAGGGCATTTACATGTATATATTCATAAAGGACATACAACCCTACAAGAAGCTATACAACTTGGGAAAATGATTAGCATGAAGCTTGCCGCAAAACAACCAAAGCAGTGGAGAATGTTTCCAACAAATGACCTGCCTGATGAGTATAATATTCTCACACTTCCTTATGAAGTATATGCAAAAGAGAGAGGTGCTTCTTGGTCAAAACACATGTAACCCTTTGTATCTTTAGGTTATTTTTGGTATCATAAAGCAAATAAAAAATTGAGGTACTACTATGAATGATAAAAATGAATTAAGCGATATTGTCCTAAACAAAAATGGCTCATCAAGTTCCAATAAAAAAGTAATTCTTGCTGTTGCAACATTAGGTATTATTTTAATCGTAGTAGTTATGCTCATGAACTCACTTAGTTCAAAAGGTACAGAGAATCTACCACAAGCAGTATTGCCACCAAAACCTCAAACACAAGCTCCTATAGAAGAAGAGCCTCTCTTTGAAGATGTAGCAGTAATAGAAGAGCATAGTGTAAGTGATGAAGATTTAGATAAAATTGCTCAAAAACTCAAACAAGAGAGTACAGAAGAAGAAAAAATAGTTGTCACACCAAAAATAGTTGTTACACCAAAAAAAGAGATCGTAAAAAAGACAAAAACAGTATCAAAACCTCAATCAACACCAAAACCTCAAGCGACATCAAAAGTAAAATATTATATACAAGTTGGTTCGTTTTCAAAATCTAAACCTAGCAAAAAATTTCTACAATCTATCACAGATTTAGGCTACTCATACACTAATTATTATGAAGTAAAACAAAATGGCAAAACACTGAACAAAGTACTGATTGGTCCATTTACAACACAGAAAAAAGCAAATGATGCTAAACGTGTTATTCGTGCTAAAATCGAGCCGGGTGCATTTTTAGTAAAATTATAATTTTACAAGGTAAGCATTGATATACTCTAAACAATTTACACAAGATCAGTTAGCTCCTATTGCTGTTTATTCAAAACTGAAAGAACTCTTTAAAGAGGAAGTCACCTACCTCTTTGAGAGTGCTGGACAAAGTGAAGGAAACTACAGTTTTATTTGTATAGGTGCAAGAGAACGTCTGCAATATATAGATGATAAGACAATTTATACAGATAAAAATGGTACAAAACACAAAAAAGAAGAGAATCCCTTCTCTTTTTTTAAAAAAGTATTATAAAACCATAGACTTTAACAAATA
>DQUE01000116.1 GCA_015662405.1 Sulfurimonas autotrophica
AATAGAACCTGTCTTTAAGCGAAAATGGTCAGAAGAGAACCTCAGTGGATTGATTCCTGTAGTTGTTCCAAATCTCTCACCTGAAACTTGGAGCTATTACACTCCTGCATATGAATTGCATCAGACTATTCTTATTAAAGCTGCAGCAATTCGCCAAAAATGGATAGACCAAGGACAATCTCTTAATATTTTCATCACACTCGATAAAGCAAGTGGACGCTATCTCAATGAAATTTATATGCTCGCATGGAAATTAGGACTTAAATCTACTTATTATCTTCGTTCACAGTCTCCAGAGATGGCAAGTGATGTAGAAGATAGAAGTATGGAGTGTGTCGGTTGCCAATAGATCTTGAACGATTTTGCAATTTCAAAGATGCAGAGTTTCGCTCTTTAGAAGTTATTTCACCATTACATGTAAAGTTATCTCTTGCAGTTCAGGATAAGTCCAGAGATTTTGACTGGATAACATTGGAACTTGATTTTACAGGAGTAACTGATGCCAGGCTTATAGAAGAAAAAAAACTCAAATATATAGACATGAGTGAAGGAGTAAGTCTCTTCCATGTAGATCAAAAATTTGCATTTGGCATAGGGGCATGCTATAATATTCAAGCAATTAAAAACGCCACACTCTATATCATTTTTAACGATTTAAAATATAAAGAGAGACAATTTTAAAGGATAGTAATGGCATATGAAGTAAAAGGTGAAATACTCGGATTTACAGATACAAAGCAGATAGAAATAAATGAAATTGATGCACTTTTTTCAACAATGATTGACACACAAAATGAAGGTATATCTTTTACATTAGTCAATCCATACATGTTACGAGAGTATCCTTTTACTATACCTATTGAAACGCAAAAACTACTCAATATAAATGATAACTCCGAAATTAGTGTATACAATATCTTACTTATTCAAAAACCTCTAGAAAAGTCAACTATCAATTTTTTAGCTCCGATTATAATTAATCATGACAACAATACTCTTACACAAATTGTACTTGAACCAAAACAAAATCCAGACTATGGTATGGCAGAGAGTATAGAATCTTTTAAGAAAGAAAAGTAAAAAATGTAATTGCAAATGTTTAAAATTTGATGAACATCACCTATAAAAGTACGACAGCACTCATTTCTCTCCAAGTATCTTCATAAAGAGATCTCCAAAAAAATCAACAACAAATGAAACTAAAGTAGCAATAAGATTACAAAATAAAGTGTAGAATATGGAAGTTAATTTAAAAAAAGGAGAAAAAATGAAAATAGTATGTCCACACTGTTTTACCGTAAACAGTGTTCCCAAAAAAGAGAGTTATAAAAAAGCAAATTGTGGAAAGTGTAAACAATCACTTTTAGATACAAAACCAGTAGAGTTAACAAACAGCAATTTTGATGATGTAATTGTTAACAGCGATATTCCGGTAATAGTAGACTTCTGGGCACCATGGTGTGGGCCATGTAAAATGATGGCTCCGAACTTTGAGCGTGCAGCTCAAGAGTTTCCACTCAAAGCACTTTTTGCAAAAGTAAATACAGAAAATGAACAAAATTTGGGTGCACGCTTTGGTATTCGTTCAATTCCTACTATAATCGTCTTTAAAAATGGTCGTGAAGTTGAGAGAGTAAGCGGTGCACTTGATGTAAATTCACTTGTTTCGCTTGCTTCTAAACACAGTAGTTAATAACTACCCAAATAAAAGATTTATCTTTTAAATTTTACTCTTTGAGAGTGTGTAATTGCTACTGCCATAGCATCTGAAATATCGAGTGGCTTTATCTCTTTTTTGATATTTAAGAGACGCTTTACCATGAATGCAACTTGCTCTTTTTGAGCTTTTGCCTTCCCTGTAAGTGCTTTTTTCACCTGCAGGGCAGTGTATTCATGAAACTGCCCAAACTCTTGTAGTAGTTTTAACATAATTGCTCCACGAAACTGTGCAAGTTTTATCGTTGTTGCTGGATTATGCGCATAAAAAATATCTTCCATTGCTACTTCATCTATGGTGTGATTTTGAAAAATTCTCTCCAATCCCTCCACCATTTGAGGAATTTGAAACTGTAAATTTTCTGCTTTCATCTTTATAAGTCCCGCCTCTATCAAGGAAATTTTTCCCTTTTGCAATAAAATAAGAGCATATCCCATATTTCTCGTACCAGGATCTATACCAAGTATAGTCATCTGCAGCCTTTATGAAGGTTTTTTATCATTATATAGAAAAAAATATAAATATTCACATAAAAAAAATTTAGTTATTCACATTTGTTTAACCCTATTTTATGGATAAAAAAGATACTATTCACATAGAAAAAAAGATAGAAGGTTTTATGTGAATATAGGTCAAGAGGTATTACAAGCACTTAAAGAAGAGATAAGTGAACTCGAATATAACAGATATATCAAGCATCTGTCCTATGATGCTAAAAAGTCAACAGGTGATTTAGCCCTGTTTTATGCTCCAAATGCTTTAGTTGTCAATTGGATTAAAAATAAATACAGAGAAAAAATTGCTCATCTATTTGAAATAAAAAGTGGTTCTAAAGTAAATGTTACAATAACACTCAAAAACACTATAGAGACAAGAAAAACAAAAAAGAGTGTAGTAGTAAAGCAAAATAGTTCACTTTTAAATCCTTCTCACTCATTTGATAACTTTATGGTAGGTGGTTCAAACCAGTTTGCCTATGCTGCTGTAAAAAGTGTGAGTGAAAATGCAGGAAAAGTCTATAATCCTCTATTTATTTACGGTGGGGTAGGACTAGGTAAAACTCACCTGATGCAAGCAGCTGGTAATGTTTTTCAAAATGAAGGCAAAATTGTTATTTATACAACGGTTGAACAGTTTCTTAACGACTTTATCCGACATGTAAGAAATAAAACTATGGAGCGTTTTCAGGAGAAATACCGTAAATGTGATGTACTACTTATAGATGACATTCAGTTTTTAAGTAACAAAGAGGGAATTCAAGAGGAGTTTTTTCATACCTTTGAAGCATTAAAAGGTGCAGGCAAACAGATCATCCTTACAGCCGATAAACATCCTAAAAAGATAGGCGGTCTTGAGGCTCGTTTGCAAAGCAGATTTGAATGGGGACTCGTAGCTGACATACAACCACCAGAGTTAGAGACAAAAATAGCCATTATCAAGAAAAAATGTGAAATAAACAAAGTAAAACTCTCTGAAGATATTGTCAACTATATAGCAACAGTTATAGACAGTAATGTAAGAGAAATAGAAGGAATACTCTCAAAACTCCATGCTTATTCACAACTTATGCATGTTGATATTGATTTAGATTTTACAAAAAATGTTCTCAAAGACCAAATGAATGAAAACAAAGCAAATCTTACAATGGAGACCATAACTGAAGTCGTTGCAAAAGATCT
>DQUE01000035.1 GCA_015662405.1 Sulfurimonas autotrophica
AATACAATGGAAAAAAACAGAACTACATAATGAGAAACCTTCATTCACAACGACCTTAATATTCTCTTAACTTTTTCACTTCTCTGGTTTAAGTATAGCACAATTAAAAAAAATATTACTGTAAGTTGCCATAAAATCTACAAAAAAACCGCTCAATGCCCAAAAAGGTGTCAGGAAACGTTTTGAAACTTTTCTTAGTTTTTTTAATTTATTTTTTATTAGACTTCTTGCATAACCCAAAAAAGGATCAAAAATTGCTATGTCATAGTTATGAACAACGAAAAGAGTTAAAACCAGAACCTATTTAAGCGATTAACATGTGTAGAACATGATACTTTTAAAACAATGCTTTAAGAGTATGAATAATATCATGAGAAGAATAAAGTTTAAAGGTACTAAACCAAATAAACTAAGTGTTTCAACGCAAATATTCTTGATACTTGAATATTACAGAGAGTAAAGAGAAAATTTGTTACCTTTTAGTATGAAATAGCCACTCTTGTGATAATAATGTGATATAAAAACAAAACATATGTTATAATCCAAAGTTAAAAATCGCACAATCATATAAAAGGAAAACTAAAAATGAAAAAGATCGTTAGCATACTTTCATTCGCATTACTCGTTAATGTATATGCAGTTACAACTGATTCTTTGACATTGGACGAAGCACTTACTCTTCTAAAAAATGACAATTTAGAAATAAAAGCTGCAAAGTTTGATGTCGAATCTGCAAAAAAGGATACAGAAGCTGTGCAGGGTAAAAATTGGGGTAAATTAACTTTTACTCAAGATATGGCTCGCTCAAATGACGCGGGAAATGTATTTGGTTTTAAACTGACTTCGCGTGAGGCAACTTTTGGAGATTTTGGATTTGGAGACCCTAGCGTTCCCCCTCAAACAGATCCAGCATTTCTTACAACGCCACCAAACAGATTAAATTATCCAGGCTATAGAAACTTTTTCCAAAGTAAACTCAAATACGAAGTGCCTCTTTTTACAGGTTTTATGCTTAGTAGCTACACTGACATTATGAAAAAAATGCAAAAGATAAAGTCTTTGGACAAAGATAAGATAAGAGCACAAAAAGAGTATGAACTCAAAAAAAGTTTTTATGACATGGCTTTGCTTAATTCATCTATAGAAAATCTTCAAAAAATTTTGGACAATATTCATATTTTAGAAGATATGACAAAAGAGATGATAGCAGTAGGCTACGCAAAAAAAGTTGATCTACTTGAGGTGCAAGCAAAAGAGGGAAATGTTGAGAGACTTTTAGTACAGATGAATTCAAATAAAAAACTTCTTTATCATTACATCAGTTTTTTACTCAACAAAAAAATAGATCATATTCAAGCGCCTGTTTTAGAGGTTGCTATGCCTAAAATGAATAATGAAGAGATCTTAAGCAAAAATATTGATTTGAAAAAAGCGCTAACAGGACTAAAAATCACAAAAGATATGCTCAAAGTGAGTCAAGCAGCATTTTATCCAACACTTGGAGCTTTTGGAGAAATCTCTACTGCCGATGAGACATTTTTAGGAGATGCAAATGACCACAAAGCCTACACTATAGGTGCACGGCTTAGCTGGAACTTTTTTGACGGTGGTATTGACAGGGCGAAAATAGAAAAATCAAAAATAGAAAAACTCAAAATGCACTCCCAAGTGGAACTTGCCAAAAAAGGGATTCTATTAAAAATCGCAAAAATAAGAACCGAGATAGAGGGCGTAGATGTTGAGATAGCCTCTTTAAAAAAAGAGCTAGAACTTGCTAATGCCATTTATGAAAACTATGAAAGCAGATACAAAGAAAAACTTGTCTCTATGAGTGATGTTATCATTAAACAGTCTGCTCAAATAGAGAAGATACTGCAACTACAAATTGCAAAAAACAAAAGAACAGAAAAAATACTTGCACTTGAAAAATTAGCAAATGGAGAGAACTAACATGAAAAAATTACTACTATTACTAGCACTTGGTGTGTCACTTATGGCAGAGAGTTTAACACTTTCAGGGAGTGTTATATCGGATAATCAAAAGATGATAACAAGCCGTTTTATGGGCTTTGTTACACATGTAAATACAAGCGAAGGTGAAAAGGTTAAAAAAGGACAAATTCTTTACAGTATAGATTCACGAGAGATTGACTCTGCAAAAAGACAGGCGGAACTTTCACTACAAATGTATGAAAATCAATATACAAATGTAAAACTCAATCTTGAGAGATATAAAAGATTGTTCCAAAAAGATATGGTTGCAAAGTATGAAGTAGAAAATATGGAGCTTGCTGCAAAAAATCTACAAGACATGATAAACATTGCAAAAGCAAGACTACAAGAGGTACAAAACCAGTACAAATACTTACATGTAAAGGCTCCAAATGATGGTGTTATTGTTGCAAAAAACATTAAAGTAGGAGAGATGGCAATGCCTGGTATGCCTGCTATTGTTCTCTCAGACTTGAGTGATTTAAAAATTTCAGCAGAGATAGCAGAGAGTAATTTAAAGCTCATCCATCACGGAAAAAAAATAAACGTGGAAATTCCTTCTGTAGGTGTTAAAACAATCGGGACAATTACAGCAATTATTCCAAACTCAAATCCTATGACACATACATTCAAAATCAAAGTATCATTTAAAACACGTAATAAGTCTGTTTACCCTGGTATGTATGCCACTGTAACTATTAACTAAAAGAGGAGACAATATGAATCATCATAAGCCATACACCCCTAAAGATGTTGCAGGAAAACTGGCAAAAATATTTTTAAGAAATCCTCTTACTTCAGTACTAGGTATCTCTTTGCTAGCTATAGGCTACCTTGCATTAATGATTATGCCACGCGAAGAGAATCCTCAGATGGTTGTGAGTGGTTCTACAGTTATTGTTGCTCTTCCAGGTGCAAGTGCCAAGGAAATAGAAAAAATTATAGTCAAACCTCTAGAGCGAAAACTCAAAGAGATTAAAGGAGTTGAGCATATCTATGGAACCGCTATGGATAATGTCGGTATAGTCAATGCAGCCTTTTTTATTGGTGAGAAGAAAGAGGATTCAAACCTTAAAATATATGACAAAATCATGCAAAATATGAATATTTTACCAAAAGGTGCGATGAAACCGATTATTAAACCTTTAGATATTGATATTGATATTCCCATTATCAGTGTTGCCTTTTATTCACACGATAAAAACATGCTACAAACAGAGCTCTATGATAGAGTTAGAGAGATACAACATCACATAAATGGTCTAGACAATGTTGCTGTTACTGCCCTAAAAGGTGGTCATAAGCATCAGTTTAACATAGAAGTTGATCTAAACAAACTCTCAGGATACAATCTCTCTATGGGGCAAATTACACAGGCTGTCCAAGCAATTTCATATAATGTTCCGGCAATAAAAAACAAAACCAAAAATAATGAAATTGTTATGGTTGGTGTAAAAAATGCCATAGAAGATGCAAAAGATATCGGCGACATTATCGTTGCACAGTATATGGGCTCACCGATCTATCTCAGACAGGTTGCAAAAGTTACAAATTCTTATGATATTCAAAACTTCAAATCAGCTCTTATCAGTAAAAAAGAAAAAGATGGTCATTTTATGCCTTTTGTAAATCAGGTAACACTCACAGTTTCAAAACTTCAAGGAACAAATGCCGTAGTGATTGCTGATGCAGTTAAGGAGGAGTTGCAAAAATATAAAACAGAATTAACAAAAAAAGGCATTAGTTATGTCATTACTAGAAATGATGGAGAGCGTGCAAATGATGCTGTTAATGAACTTGTTTTTCACTTAATTTTATCTATTATTATTATTGCTATTTTACTTATTTTTGTACTTGGATGGAGAGAATCCCTCATAGTTACTTTTACTGTTCCAGCTATTTTGGCAATTACACTCTTTGTTGCCTATTTAAGTGGACAAACCATTAACCGTATTACACTTTTTGCATTTTTACTCGCTCTAGGGCTTTTAGTCGATGCAGCTATTATCGTTATAGAGAATATTCATAGACACTATCACTCTGTTGAATCAGCCCATGAAAGCGATGATGAGCTCATAGTAAAAGCGACAGATGAGATAGGTGCACCAACAAATATTGCAACACTTGCTATCATTATGACAATAGTTCCTATGGCATTTGTTGGGGGCATGATGGGGCAATTTATGAAACCTATTCCTCAAAATGTTCCAGTTGCGCTTATTGCTTCACTTTTTGTTGCTTATATTTTTACACCATATCTTGCAGTAAGAATGTTAAAACGACCAAAACACAATAAAGGAGAGCATTAATGTTTAAAAAATTTGAAAAATTGGTACTTAACGGTATACAAAGCTCTGCCCAAAGAAAATTTATATTGCTAGGTACGCTTATCGCATTTATACTCTCTATTTTACTCATAGCACCTACAGAGATTGTAAAAGCAAAGATGTTACCTGGAAAAAATAATGATACGTTCAATATTTATGTGAAATTAGCAACGGGAAGCTCTATACAACAGACACAACAGGTTACAGAGTGTATCAGTAGTTATATAACACAAGAAAAAGAGGTTCTTGATACTGAAGTATTTTTAGGCATGGGGTCTCCTCTAGATTTTGCAGGACTTATGAAAGGTAGCCAGTTTAAAAACTCTGAAAATGTTGCGGAAATTGTAGTAAATATTACAAAAAAACACCACAGAGATGAACCATCATATATAATGGTACAACGCTTACGTCCTATTATTCAAGGTGCTTGTGAAAAGCTCTATCCAAATACACACATCTCTTTTGTAGAACCGCCAGCAGGTCCTCCAACACTCTCAGCTATAGTTGCAGAGATTTATGGTGATAATGCTCAAGGCATAAGAAAACTAGCTAAACGTGTTGAAGAGGTCTTCAAACAAACAGAGGGCTTAGTAGATATTGATGTCATGGAAGATGATATTTATGATACTTTTGAAATTATCGTCAACAGTATTAAAATTGCAAAATCAGGGCTAACAGTTAAACAACTCAACAATATCTTATACCTCGCATTTGAAGGGATGGAAATTTCTGTGAAAAACTCAGAAAAATATAGCGACCAGATTCCTCTCTTTTTACGCCTATCTGACTCTTCAAGAAGATTTAGTAAAAAAGATTTGGACTCTGTAAAAGCAAAATTAGCTTCACTCAAACTAATGAACAACAAAGGTATGATGGTGCCTGTAACAGAGCTTGTTACAATCATTCCTAAAAAATCAAATCCGATGATTATGAGTAAAGATCTGCATCAGATGACAAATGTTTTAGCTGAGACTGATATGGTTTCTCAAGTCTATCCTCTTCTTGAAGCAAGAAGTACAATCATAGATAGTTTTACTGATGAGTACAAAGTTGAAAAAATAGGTCTTTTTGATCTACAATTCACAGACAAAGCAACAGGAGAGGTATATAAACTCATCTGGGATGGTGAGATGAAAGTTACTATGGATACTTTTAGAGACCTAGGTGGTGCTTTTATTGCAGCACTTGTACTTATATTTTTACTCATGGTTATTTACTATAAAAGTTATACACTCAGTGGAATTGTCCTTTTAGGCTCTTTTCTTTCTATCATCGGTGTTATTGTCGGTCACTGGATTATGGATATATTTACAACAGATACATTCTTTTTAACAGCAACATCACTTATAGGTTTTATTGCTCTTATAGGAATTAGTTCTCGTAACTCTCTTTTACTTATTGATTTTACAAAATCATTGATGCATGAAAAGGGTATGCACAAAGCAGAGGCTATCGCCTATGCAACTGCTACGCGTGCAAAACCTATCTTTTTAACTGCTGTTGCAATTATGCTCGCTTCCACTCTGCTTGCAGGAGATGCAGTCTTTGGTGGACTTGGAGTTGCTCTTATATTTGGTACAATTGCAGCAGTTGTAGCTTCTCTTATTGTTATACCTGTATTGCTTTACATGTCAAATTTGGAAAGCCATTTTCACTTCCATGAGAAAAAAGCTGTCTCAGTTGAAGGACCTATCTAATTAGAGAAAATAATCAATCTTTTTTCGATGAAGAGGTTTGTAAATGCAAACCTCTTTTGTATCCATTGCAATGTCTTTTTTGTATAAAAAAAGACATGTGTTGGATCATTTTTATAATACCACGAAGAAAACTCTATACTCTCATCATATATCTCTGTCATTAGATACAATTTTGCATCCTCTTTTAGCATTGATTTTAAAAGTGCAAACTCTTTTGCCGGATGGTAAAAATGCTCTATCACCTCACAAGAAGCAATATAATCATATCTCTTTTTTAAAAGCTCTCTGTTTGGATGAAAATAAGGATCATATGCACTGATACTATAGCCTTTTTCCTGCATCACCTTTGTAATTATTTGTGAAGTACCTGCTCCAAAATCAAGTCCTTGAGCCTCTTTTAAAAAATCTTTTTCGATATTTGTGGTGATTGGA
>DQUE01000184.1 GCA_015662405.1 Sulfurimonas autotrophica
ATTAATGAAAAATTTGAATTGATTGAAAATGAATTTTTAAGACTTGATAATTTTCTAAAAAAACGGGATATAAATTTGATGATCACTTTTGATCAATTAGATTTTATTGCTCCACCAAATTTTTGGGATAGAGCAATTACTCCACTGATAGATTTTGCAAAAAGCAATAGCTATTATAAGATATTCCCAAAGCTATTTGTTAGAAGAGATTTGTTTGAGAAATTATCAAGCCTTACTAATAAAGAGTCTTTAAGAGATAGCAATAGTATCGATTTGGAATGGAATAAAAATGAGATTTTTGGTCTCTTTTTTAAGATTGTATTTGCGTATTCTAAAGAAGAGTTTTTTAAAATAATGGATATCTATAATGGAGAAAATGCTAAATTTATAGATCCTATAAAAAATGAGATTGAAAAAAAATATAATCAAGTATCTCTAGAGAAATACTATCTGCATCCATTAATAGAGACCTTTTTTGGAAAATATGCCTATGTTGGAAGAGATCAATCTAAAAAGAATAAGTTTGGCTACATGTATGATTGGTTTTACAATAACTTAAAAAATGCAGATGGCACTATATCCTTAAGACCATTTTTAGATTTAATAAAAGAAGCGATAGATAGATATCTAGAATCAGATGATTTTGATAAAGATAAAAAGCCAATTTTACCTGCAAAATATCATACAAATAAAGAAGTTAGAAAAATTGCAGTAAAGAGACATTTTGAAGATTTAGCAGGAGAAGCTGGAAATGAAGATTTTAAAAAGATTATAGAATATATTGCAAAAACAGGAACTCAATTTGACAAAAAATTTCGAAAAAGAGTTTTACAAGGTAAAATATATGAAGAATTTTTAGAATATTTACTTAAAAACTTAGAATTAAAATCAGAAACTATAAACCAAATTGAGGAGGTTTTGGTAATCAATGGAGTCATAAAGGTTGATTTTATTAGATCAAATTATAAAAAAGCAGAATTTGCTTTTTTATATAAATATTATCTTGGATTGAGTGGTTAAACTATGGTGGCATTGAATCTAAATTCATTAAAATTTCAATGTTTATTTTGCTCTTTAGAGCGAAATATTATCTAAAAATACCTGATTATTTTTTTTAACTACAAAATGGGTATAATTTCAAAAAAATATTTAAATAGGATTTTATTATAATGGAACACTTAAGCTATTATGAGATTTTAGAAGTATCACAAAATGCCGACAAGACAACTATCAAAAAAGCTTACAAAAAAATGGCAAAAAAGTATCATCCAGATAAAAATGCTGGAGATAAAGAGGCAGAACAGAAATTTAAACTTATTAATGAAGCCTATCAATGCCTTAGCGATGATGAGCAACGGAGTATTTATGACCGCTATGGCAAAGAGGGATTACAAAGTATGGGAGGGGCTAGACGTTCACACTCATCTGCTGGTTTTGATGATTTAGGTGCTATGTTTGAGGAGATGTTTAGTGGTTTTGGCGGAGGACGCACAAGACGCCAAAATCCTGCTGATATGGATCAGTATCCTCTTGATATGAATATTGATATGTATATTGACTTCAATGAAGCAGTCTTTGGCTGTGAAAAAGAGATAGAATACACTTATAAAAAAGCCTGTGAAGTGTGTGGAGGTACAGGTGCAAAAGATGGCAAACTTACAACATGTCCACAGTGTAAAGGACAAGGCCAAATTTATATGAAACAAGGTTTTATGACCTTTTCACAAACATGTCCTGTATGTAATGGAGTGGGGAGTTCTGCTACAGACAAATGTAAAGAGTGCCATGGGAAAGGCTATGAAGAGGTAAAAGAAAAAATCACTATCTCTATCCCTAAGGGTATTGACAGCGGAAATCGTTTACGTGTTTCTGGTAAAGGAAATATTGGTAAAAAAGGAAATCGTGGTGATTTATATGTAACATTTGAGGTAAAACCAGATAAGCACTTTATAAGAGATGATAATGATGTCTATATTGAAATTCCAGTATTTTTCACACAAGCTATTAAAGGAGACACCTTAACAATTCCCTCTTTAACAGGAGAGCTTGAACTCAAACTTGATGTAGGAACAAAAGACAAACAACGCTATGTATTTAGAGGTGAAGGTATCGAAGATGTGCATGGACATGGCAAAGGTGACTTGATTGCTGTTATTCAAATGCAATACCCTAAAAAACTCAATCATGAACAGATTGCACTTTTAGATAAACTCCAAGACTCTTTTGGTGTCGAATCAAAACCGCATGAAGGTATTTTAGATTCGGTAATAGATAAAATGAAGAACTGGTTTAAATAAGCGCTTATGAATAAAAAACACCTAAAAAATCAGCTCTCAGCATTGTCTCTTTCTATGTTTAGAAAAGATTTTTTTGGTATATACCATGGCTCTATCTCTGCCAAAACTGACACAAACCGATTTATTATCAACACAAAAGAGGCTGTTTTTGACAATATAGGTGAAGAGAATCTCATAGAACTCTCTTCCAAAAAAGATTATCGATGGAAACAGGCGAGTATTGATGCTAATATTCATCATAGCATCTATTCAAATATTTCTCAAGCAAAATTTATATGCTTTAGTATGCCTCAATTTACTACAGCATACTCTCTTGAACATAATATGATAATACCAAAAGACTATTTTGGGCACAAAGAGATAGGTTTTGTTGAGATCGTAGATCCAAAACAGTTTGAAGACTGGTATGACAGGGCACAAAGTGAAATCATCCTCTACTTTCAAACAAAAAAAACAAATCTGATGGTTATTCGTGGTTATGGCGTTTATGCGTATAGTAGAGATATACACGAGATGGCAAAAAAACTTGCCATTTTGGAAAAAAGCTGCCGTCTGCTTATGCTTGGAAGTTCAACAACTCTTTGTGATTATGATTAGAGATTTTTAACAGCCTCGTATGCTACATCCATCATTATATCAATCTCTTCTTTTGTTATAATATAGGGTGGCATAAAATAGATTACACTCCCAAGTGGTCGCAGCAATACGCCATGACGTAAGCCGTACTCATATACTTTTAAACCTATTCTCTGTTTTGCATCATATCCTTTGAGCTCAACTACAGCTACCATACCTGTTTGTCGAATTTTTTCAACATTTGACAAAGTTGTAAACTTTTGCAGTTTTTGTGACATATATTCAGACAGCACTCTGTTTTTTTCAATAACATTTTCATTTTCAAAAATATCAAGCGTTGCATTTGCAGCAGCACAGGCCAAAGCATTTCCAGTATAGGAGTGTGAATGCAAAAATGCTTTATGTTCATTATAATCACAATAAAATTTTGCATAGATCTCATTTGATGTCAAAACAACAGAGAGTGGTAAATAGCCTCCTGTAAGTCCTTTTGAAAGTACCAAAAAATCTGGTGAAATTCCTGCCTTTTCACAAGCAAATAACTCTCCTGTTCTTCCAAAACCAACCATAACTTCATCTGCTATAAGATGCACATCATACTTTGTACATATTTCACGAATCAGCACTAAATATTTTGCGTCATACATGTGCATATATCCTGCACCTTGTATAAGAGGCTCGACAATTATAGCGCTTATCTCTTTTGCTCTTTGCTCACAGAGCCGCTCAAACTCTTTTGCCGCCTCTAAGGCTGCTGCTTCACTCATATCAATAGGTACCGGTGTCTGGATTGTTTGCAAGAGAAGTGGTTCATAAGTCTCTTTATAAAGCTCAACATCACCAACACTCAAAGCCCCAATTGTTTCACCATGATAGGAGTTACTTAAAGAGACAAAAAGTGATTTTTTCTTTCCATCATTATAGTGTGCATGGTAACTCATTTTCAGAGCAACCTCTACCGCTGATGAACCATTATCAGCATAAAAACACTTCTGTAAATTAGCTGGTGTTAGTTTTACAAGACGTTCAGAGAGCTTAACAACCGGTTCATGTGTAAAACCTGCTAAGATAACATGTTCTAAAGTATCAAGTTGCTCTTTTATTTTTGTATTAATATACGCATTCGTGTGTCCAAACATATTTACCCACCAAGAGCTAATAGCATCAATATACCTGTTTCCTTCAAAATCTTCAAGATAGATGCCATGTGCTTTTTTAATGGGAATAAGTGGCAAGGTTTCATGATCTTTCATCTGTGTACATGGATGCCAAAGGACGTCGAGGTCTCTGTTTTTTAGTTCATTATTTTTCATGAGTAAATTATACCTTTTATTCTCCCTCTTTATCAAGTTTTAATACGAATTTTCATAGAATAGCAAACAATATTACAAACAAGGTTTTTATTATATGATTACATGGATGCAAAGACATAAGAAATGGCTCATTATTACTATTTGGATTTCAACTATAGCATTTGTTGGCGCAGGTTTTGTCGGCTGGGGACAATACAGTTATGGAAATAAAGCAGGTGCTATTGCCAAAGTAGGAGATGTTGAAATAACAAATGGTGAACTACAAAAAGCATACTCTCGTCTTTATGCACAATACAATCAAATGTTCCAAGGGAACTTCGATGAGGAGAAGGCAAAACAATTTGGACTTGACAAGCAGGCGCTGCAACAACTTATTCAACAGGCTCTCCTTATTAATCTCGCATATTCATATGATCTAATAGTAACCGATGAAGAGATGATTCAAGCGCTGAAACAACAAAAAGCTTTTTATAAAAATGGTGTATTTGACAAAGAAACATATAAACTTGTACTTTCTCAAAACAGACTAACTATTAAAGAGTATGAAGAAGAGTTAAGAAAAGAGCTTCTTATTCAAAAGACATTAAAACTTCTTCCTGTTCAAGCATCAGAAAATGAAAAAAATATTATAAATACTATCTTCAATATTGCTGATAAAATAAACTATAAAGTCCTAACACTTGATGATGTCAAAGTCTCTCCTACAGATGAAGCATTGAAAAAGTTTTGGCAAGAGAAAAAAAACAACTATATGAGTGATGTTATATATGAAGTCAACTACATAAAAGTAGCACCAAAAAGTAAAGAGTTCAGCGATGAGGAAGTTGTTTCTTATTATAAAGAAAACAAAACGCACTTTAAAGGTAGTGATGGTAAGATTTTACCTCTTGATGATGCCAAAGAGAAGGTTATCAGTGAACTCAAAGCAAAAGTGGCAAAAGAGAATGCACTCAGAGCATATATAGCATTGAAGAAAAACAGACTTCCTGATGATATAAAACAAAAAAGTGCAAAAATCTCAAAATCAAACAATCCATTTGATGCACAAACACTCCAAACAATTTCAAAACTTACACTTACAAAACCATATACGAAACCAATTCTTATAGATGGTGTTTATTATATCTTTGCATTAACAAAAAGAGTCCCTGCAAAACCAAAATCATTTGAAGAAGCAAAAGCGGAAATATTACCACTTTATGTGATGCAGAAGAAAAAAGAGAAACTCTTGCAACTTGCAAATGAATCTGTAAATACCTTTGTTGGGAAAACGTCTGACTATTTAACTATTACATCAAAAGATAAATTGGCACCTCTTACTGCACAGGAAACTTCTGAATTCTTACAAAAATTGTTTATTAGTGATAAAAAACGCTCATTTATCGGATTAAATAACGGAAAGATTGTTTTATACAATATTTTGGAACAAAAACTGCTTACAAGTAAGAAGAATAGTAACATTAGCGATAGTATCATAAAATTTAAAAGTGCTCTATTTAACGAAGGGCTAATTAAAACACTTCAAAGTAAGTACCAAACTGAGATTTTCATCCAAGGACTCTAAATTGAGTAGAACTGTTTTAGCCATAGATATTGGTTCAACAAAAATTTGTGCGATAATCGCAGAAATAGACAATAACCATGCAATTTCAATAACCGGTGCAGGAACAACAAAAGCACAAGGATTAAAGAAAGGAAGCATAACAAATATTGAACTTGCCTCAAGGAGTATAAAAACAGCTGTTGAAGATGCCAAACGTGTCTCAGGAAGTAATATAAATACTGCTATTGTCTCTATATCTGGTGCTTATACAAAAAGTCTTAATTCAAATGGTATCGTAAATATTCAGTCAAAAGAGATCTCTCTTGATGAGATAAAGCGTGTTATGCACACCTCTTTATACAATGCAAATATACCAAATGAGTACGAAGTACTCCATGCGCTTCCTTTTAATTTTAAAGTAGATGATCAAGATTATATAGAAGATCCACTTGGGATGAATGCTTCAAGACTTGAGGTTGAAACACACATTATAACAACACAAAAATCAAACCTAAACAACCTGAAAAAAGCGGTCAGAGGAGCAGGTGTTGAAGTCGAGAATGTAGTGCTTAACAGTTATGCCTCAGCTATCGCAACACTGAATGAAGATGAACGGGAGTTAGGTGCTGCAGTAATTGATATGGGAGGCAACACAAGTAACATTGCCATTCATTCAGGTAATTCAATTCGCTACAATGAGTTTTTAGGCGTTGGTTCAAATCATGTGACAAGTGATCTCTCTATGGCACTACATACACCACTGAATATTGCAGATAGGGTAAAACTGACTTATGGTTCATTACTAATGCCAAGTAATGATTTAATCGAACTGCCAATAATCGGAGATGAGAACTCTACACATGAAGTTTCTCTTGAGGTTGTGCATAATGTTATATTTGCTAGAGTAGAAGAGACACTGATGATACTTGCACAGTTTATAGAAAACAGTGGGCTGAAAGAGCAGATTGGTGCGGGTATTGTTCTAACAGGTGGTTTTTCTAAAATGGATGGTATTCGTGACCTCGCAATAGCAACCTTTGGTTCCGTTCCGGTTCGACTAGCAAAACCTACAGAGATGAACGGGCTTTTTGACTCTTTGCGTGGCCCAGAATATTCAAGTGCTGTTGGACTTGTTATGTTTTTGGCACAACCATATACACCCTATGAGATTGATGTTAACAAAAGAGTAAGACACACAAATGAAGAACCGACTGCAATAAACAGTATTGATTTTGCTAGTGAACCTATAATACCTGTTGTCCCATCAGAGGAACAAACAGTTGGTGATAAAAGTAAAATGGTAAACTTAGAAGAAATGAAAGAAAAAAAGAGTGACGAAGCTGGAAGTTTCAGTAAATTTTGGAACTGGGCTACCCAGTTATTTTAAAAGGAGTGAGAGAATGGAACCATTTGTAATAGAAGAAGCACAAAACCATAGTGGAGCAAGAATTATAGCTGTCGGCGTTGGTGGCGGTGGTGGAAATATGATAGGACATATGATCAAAGAAGGGGTAACAGGTATTGAAATGATGCTTATCAATACTGATGCACAGGTACTTAATGAAACAAATGCCACTTCAAAAATTCAAATCGGTGCGAAACTTACAAAAGGACTTGGCGCAGGTATGAAACCAAACATTGGTAAAGACTCTGCATTGGAAAATTATGATGAGATAAGATCTGCACTTGAAGGTGCAGATATAGTCTTTATCTCCGCCGGCCTTGGTGGTGGAACAGGAACAGGTGCTGCACCAGTTGTTGCTCAAATTTCCAAAGAGGTCGGAGCACTTACTATTTCTATAGTAACAAAACCTTTTGCTTTTGAAGGGAAAAAACGCTTACAAATTGCTGAAGCTGGTTTAGAAGAGCTAAAAAAAGAGAGCGATTCGATAGTTGTTATCCCAAATGACAAACTCCTTTCTATCATTGACCGAAAATTGGGAATGAAAGAGAGTTTTAAAATTGTTGATAGTGTACTAGCACAGGCAGTCAGTGGTACATCTGGAGTTATTCTATCAAGTGGAGACAATGACATCAACCTTGACTTTGCTGATTTAAAGACTGTTATGAGCCACAAAGGTATGGCACTGATGGGTGTTGGTGAGCATGAAGGTGAAAATGCTGCGTATGAAGCAATTAAAGCAGCGATAGAGTCTCCACTACTTGACAATATGTC
The DNA here is from genome assembly GCA_015662405.1 of Sulfurimonas autotrophica. Taxonomy (GTDB): domain Bacteria; phylum Campylobacterota; class Campylobacteria; order Campylobacterales; family Sulfurimonadaceae; genus Sulfurimonas; species Sulfurimonas autotrophica_A. The sequence continues at coordinate 7,906 of DQUE01000184.1, forward strand.
TATTAATGGTGCAATGGGTGTTTTAGTGCATTTTAGTATGCACCCTGACTTTCCAATGATGGAACTTGCCGAGGCTATGGAAGTTGTGCATGAGAGTGCGCATGATGATGCTGAAGTTATCTGGGGAACTTCCACTGATGATACAATGGCTGAGAACTATATCAAAATTACAATTGTTGCCACAGGTTTTGAAAAAGAGCTTACAAATAATGAAGATTTTGTTAGCCAAACACCTGCACCAACACGCGCAAAAGTAAGACCAAGACTTGTTGTAGGTGGTGAACTCGATGGTGATTACCTAGATATACCTGCATATATGAGACAACAACAAGATTAATTCCATTGCACTCCTTTGAAAAAATTATGAAGGCCAAGTCACTCCTTGGTCTTCGTGAAAAAACCTCTTTAAAAGAGATCAAAAACAGATACAAAAATCTCATGAAAAAATGGCATCCTGACAAACATAAAGAGAATTATGAACAGGCTACGCAAATGAGTATGAAAATTAATGAAGCATACCAAATCATACTTGATTATTGTAACACTTACGAATATCCTCTTGATGAAGAGAGTGTCAAAAAATCAACCTACTCGCCTGCCGAGTGGTGGCATAATAAATTTGGAAATTCTGATACTATTTAAAGAGGCCACCACTGTACTCTACAATAGTCGCTTAAAACCAAACACCATTCTTCATATAATAAGCAAATGGATAATAACTCACACATAAGAGATACAGGCTCTCAAAAAAGAGTGATATTTTATATTTTATCTCTTCCTCTTCTTTACTAAAAGGGATAAGCCCAAGGACGATACCATAAAAAGTACCAATAAATAAAAATATGTACAAAAAATAGCCTATAAAGTTATAATCCTTTTGCAACATGCAAAACGGACAGTGATGCGTAGGTAACTCATAAATATATGTTCCAAAAAAACCAATAAGAGAGATCAAAGCTATAATAACAAACAGCAAATTTACAAGAGAGAAGAGATACCTATTTTTTATCCTATAAAAAATGACAATAGGCACAAAAGTAATATAAAAACTACTTACAAGCAGAAGAGGATTTATACTCAACAGATGAGCCATATAGCTACCATCAATTTTAGAAAAAATTGCACCACAGCAATCTACCACACTCTTTGTATCTATAGAAATAAACATCATACTCTCAAGCCCTATTTCAAGGAGTAATAAAAAATAAGCCAATATATAAACTCTAAATTTTCGTTTTAAATATACCTGTTTCTCTGATTGCATGTCTTTGCTATTTAATACTAACCAATAAGCAAATATATACAAATTTATAATTTTAAGTATGAGCAGATGGGTTCCATATTGCGTAGCATTAACAACACCGGCTCCACACATCGCGCCTGGTAAAATATTTGCTATATCATCAAGAGTAAAAATAAAAAACAGAAACAATAAAACTTTTACATAAAATATAAATTTAATGATAACTGCAACCAAATAACTCTGTTTTTCCAAAGTATACTGAAGAGGGGTTGTAGCGTTCAAATCATATTTAGCGACTATTTTTATACTAAAATAGAGTGCTATAGATGCAAAAATGAAAAAAAGTAGATTGAGTATATGAATAGTAAGTACTTCAGGAGTTAAGAGCATACTACTGATTGCCTTTGCAGTTTCCCATTATGCATCTCTATAACTTTATCGACAAAATCTAAATCAAAAAAGAGAGGATCATGTGTCGCAACGATAATAGTTTTATGAAGTGATTTGAGCTTTTTGAGTATTTGTATAAATTCACAAGAGAGCTTTTGATCCAAATTTGCTGTTGGTTCATCTGCTAAAATAATTTTTGGATTATTTACATTTGCACGTGCTATAGCAGTTCTTTGCTGTTCCCCGCCAGATAATTTTTTTACTAGTACCTCTTTTTTATGAACAATAGTAAACATATTCATAACATGCATGAGCTTTTCTTGTAACTCTTTTTCATCAAGGTTTAAAGGCACAAGAGGCAACATTATATTCTCCCAAACACTTAATGTCGGAATGAGATTGTATTTTTGAAATATAAAACCAATATTATCTCGTCTATATTGACTACTAAAGTGATCTGGTAATTTTGCTATATGTTTTTTATCCACCAAAACATCACCGCTTGTCGGTTTTAAAACTCCTGCTATCAATGAAAGAATAGTACTTTTTCCACTGCCACTCACACCTTTTAGTATAACAAGTTCACCCTCTTTTACTTCCAAATCAATATTCTCTAGTGCCACAATATTGTTATCATAAACTTTACTTACATGTTTTAGCTGAATCATCGCATCACCTCATCAGCATCCAAAGTAGCAACCCTCCATGAAGGAATGACAGTTGCAAACATATACACAGGCAGACTTAATAAAAAAAGTAAAAACAGTGTTTCATAATCAACTACAAACGGTAAAACAAAGTCATTTGTCATGTCATTATAGTCTATAAAAATATTTTTAATAACAGGCGCGTTTAAAACATATACAAAAAAGAGTGCCAATATAATACCGCTTAAATAGGCAACTAAAGAAATAATCAACCCTTCATACAATCTTGCCTTAAGAACATCTTCAATTTTCCACCCTATTGCCTTGAGAATAGCTATCTCTTTTTTCTCTTCACTGCTAAGTCCACTCGATTTATCATAAACAATCATAAAAAATGTAAAGAGCGTAATAATAAAAAGAGTTAGAAAAATAGAACTTGTCTTATCAAATTGATTTTGTAAAGCTATCTTAAAATCTTTTCGCGTGATCACGTGAAATGTCGGAAAAAGATTTTGAATTTTCACTAGTATTGCAGAGAGTTCGTCAGGATTAGTAACACTCACAGCCAAATCAGTTGCCTCAGAACTAGTATAGCCGAAAATCTTTCGTGCAGTATCTTTACTCATAACTATCATATTGTTTGATTCTAATGTAGTCGCAGCCTTAAAGACACCTGCTATATAAATTTTTTGCACATGCAAATCAGGTGTCATAAAATTGAAATAGTCCCGATAATAACTTTTGTTTAAAATCTTTTGAACACCCTCACCTATCAACATGGATGAGGCGTTTAGTTCGCCGTTGTTTGCTATATCTGCCAAGGTTGTATTGTATTGATTTTCAAACGTATCAATGCCGACGATAACAAACTTTGCATTCATATGCTTAAACTCATAGTACCCCCACACTCTTGAAGTCACATCACCAACACCTTTAATAGTTAAAAGTTTTTCTATCATCTTTTCATCTACAGTAGTATCTCTACCAGCTTTTTGATTTGTTACGATAATTTGCGGTTGTGCATCGAGCGTAGATGCAAGCTCATACTGCAAAGAGTTCTGCACAAAGAAAAAAGATGCCAACACAGCAATCAAAAGTGTTAAAACTACTCCTATGAAGATATTTTTTGCTCTATAACGCACTATATACCCAAGTGCATACTCCAATAAATAAAGGTTTATTTTTTTCACGGTAAGATCTTTATAGAGTTGTTTTGAAGAGCCAAATTACAATTAGAAATTCCTGCTAGTTTTACAAATTGTTTTTTTTGCTCTTTTGCTGTTTGTGAGAGTGCAACATTTTGCTCCAAATAAAAGACTTCACATGCCAAGCAGAATAGTAAAGCACTACATGTAAAGAGAAAAATATAACTTTTTTTATTCATCAAGCTTATAAACCATTGCTTGTTTTATTGCATCAAATTTGAGTATCTTCTTTGCTTTATGGTCAAGATAAAACTGCTTTGCAGATGCCTTGTCTTTAAAAGCAATCAACTCCTTACCCATAGGACCATAAATGTCACTTCCTAGTACAAAATATGCTTTTTTAGCATCTATAACCTTTTGTGTATAGTACTCTTGAACAAGTATATTTTTTATATTTTCAGGGTGTTGAAAATAGTATTTCATCATATCTTTTATACCATCAAAAGAAACATTTTTATCCTTATACTCTATACGTGAAATCCATCGAGGATATTTGTACAAAAACATACCGCAAACAGGACATTTATCATGCTTTGTTACAGTAAGTTTTTTATATTTATTCTCTTTTTTAGCAACTCTTTTAATATCCCACAAATATAAACTCAAAGCCTCTTTGTATTTTTTTTTCAGTGCCATACATGTTTGCTTTGTGCTCAATGCATCATAGAGCTCTTCATAGGATTTATATGCATTGACATCTACATGGAAACACTTTTTTTTGTAAATTTTTTCACCCATAGGGTACAATTTCTTTTCTTTAAGAGCTTGTGAATAATTTGGGTAAGAAAAGAGTAGGGTTGTAAAAATAAAAGAGAAGAAAATAAACTTAAAAAACAACATATAACTACCTTCGATAAAAATATATTTTAGTAGATAAATCTTATCGTAATAGTGTTAATTTAGTGTTAAACTTATTTTTCTACTATCCTTAAAATCATCAATCTTCGTATAAATAATACCAAAAGAGCAGCAGCTAATATTTTAAAGTCTATTTCACTAGCAATATGAATATTTTCAAATGTGTCACTTTGTGTTGCCTCAGCTCCTAGTGCCTGCATAGAGAGTATTTTAGGAACATAGACTGCAGAAAATAGCAACGATGAAAATAAGACTGTAACAGCTGCACCAAAACTTATAGCATCTCTTTGACCCATTTTATAAGCCATACCTTCATATAAAGCAACAAAAATCGCTATAAAATAGACCCAGTAGGAAAATCTACGAAAGATTTCACCCATGATAACTCCTGCATTATAATTATCTATGAGTAAATTCACAGTAATTCTGTCTGTATGAAAAATAACAGGGGCAACTATAGCACCTAAAACCAAGACAGCACCAAAAGTGGCTGCCAAAACAATAAAATAAGCAAAATCTAAATAGATATTTCTTTTCATCTTCAAAAACCTCTCTTGTTATACTTTTATAGTAAAGCCACGATCAAACGAACTGTAATCTTTGTAAAAGTGAATGGACGTAATATCTCTCTTTTGCAAATACCCTGATATTTTATCTTTTTGGTCATAACCCATCTCACAACTAAAAAACCTAATCTTTTGCTTTAAGACTTCATCAAGAAGTTCTTTAATGATCTCATCCCCTACTTCTCCGCCAAAGAGTGCATTTTGAGGTTCATACGCAAGATTTTTCTCTAATATAGCACCATTTTCAATGTATGGTGGATTTGAGACCAAATAATCAATCTTTTCATAAACAGGTTCAAGAAGTGAACCGTGTCTCAGTTCTATCTGCTCTTGCATTCCAAACTTTTCTATATTTTTTTGTGCTACATGCAACGCTTTTTGCGAAATATCAACTGCTATAATCTTAGCGTTCTTAAAATGTTTGGCAAGCATGATAGAGATAATACCACTGCCTACTCCAACTTCTACAAAAGTTATAGCAGACTCTTTATCTGCAACATTTTTTATAACCTCATCTATCAGCAATTCTGTTTCAGGACGAGGAATCAAAGCACCTTCATCTATATAAAACTCTTCACTATAAAAACTAACTGAATTTGTTATATATTCAAAAGGCTCATGGTTTTTTCTTCTATCTACCCACTCAAAGAGCTCTTGTGAAACGCTTACTTCACTCTTTTGATGCGTAATAAGCCAAAGTTCATCAACACCAAGATACCTCATGACAAGAAGTTGCGCTTCTCTTGAAGCTCTTGGTATCTGCGATGTTAAAGTCTCTGTTATCTCTTGGAGTAAATCTTTAACTATATATCTGTTTCGCATTTACTCTCTATGCCACTTTTTTCTATGTATCCTACATCCATTCCCAACTCTTTTAAACGCTCAATAACTGGAGGATGTGTGTAATGAAAGAATATATACAAAGGATGAGAAAGTGGAAAACTTTTATTCTCCTGTACCAATTTTTTCAGTGCATTTGCAAGTTCAATAGCTCCTGCACTGCCTCCGAGTTCACTTCCCATTTTATCTGCTGCATACTCATTATGACGACTCACAAGACCCATAATAGGCATCATAATAAATCCAAGTACAGGCATAAACAGCATCAAGAGTATCATAATAACATAGGGTTCTTTTGCCACTCCAAGTTGCAAATAAAGGGAGTCTGGTAAGTTACCAAAAATTGCAAACATTGCAAAAAGCATCACACCCACAAGTGCAATATTTTTATAAATATCACCATGTGCGAAATGTCCAAGCTCATGTCCGAGTACAGCCAAAAGCTCTTTAGTTGTTAGTTTTTTCAGTAAAGTATCAAATAAAACAACTCTTTTTGCTTTTCCAAATCCACCAAAATAAGCATTCAATCTTGCATCACGCTTACTTGCATCACTCACAAATA
>DQUE01000168.1 GCA_015662405.1 Sulfurimonas autotrophica
CGATAAAACTTCTTAGTCACCTTATCTAGATCCTTTTCCTTGATACCTACACCTTTATCTATAACAGATACATCTGTATCTTGAATGTTTATTATTACAATGTCTTTGGAATATTTTAAAGCATTCTCAACGATATTTTTAAGGACAACCTCTATAAGTGTTCTATCTGCTTCTACTTCTCTACTAGAGCCTAAAAGCTGAATGGTTCTATCTTTATAGGACTCTTCAAGCATCTGTTTAACTTCACTCGCTAAACGATATATATCAAATGTACTCTTATATAAATTGGTCTCTTTACTTTCAAACTTATTCCACATAATAAGGCGTGCTAAAAGCGTTTCTATTTTATTTCCATTATTGTAAATTTTACTAAGAAATTTCTCTTGTAGGTATTTAGGAATATCAGAATCATCCTGTAAGGTTTGAGAGTATCCCATGATTGATGCTATTGGATTTCTGAATTCATGTGCAATTGCAGAAATCATATCTGCACGTTGTCTATTTTTAAGTTTTAGTTTTGCATTATAACGTTGCTTTATGTCTTCACGTTTTTTTGCACCTTTTAATACCTTAATAAGGTTTTGATTAATTTCTTCAAATTCTAAAATATAAAAATGTGTTTTATAATCTATTTTATCTATTTTCTCAAGATTATTCAAATATTTATTAATGGTTGCAAGCTCTTTTTGTATCTGTTTAGCACCACGATAAATAAATAAAATGAGAAATAAGAAACCTAAAGTTAATAGTACAATTGCAATGAATGCTTCATCTTTATGCGGAATAAAATAAAGAAATAAAATAGAAAATATTATTAAAAAAGCAACTGCCATCGCTATGGATTTAGCCATAATATAGTCTTTAAAATGTGGTCGATTAAACATATATATGTATCACTCTTCTATTTCATTTATATAATCTAAAAAATCATCTGCCTTAAAATATCCTACAATTGATTCTATCAATTCTTTATTATCCTGCATAAAGAAAAAAGAAGGAATATTGCCATCAAAAGTATTCAGGTATTTTAGTGCATCTTTATCAGAACGTTTAACTGAAACCAAAATATAAGCTTTTAACTTATCTTGTATTTGCTTATCTGTAAGTGTTTGTTCTTTCATTTTTTTACACCATCTACAGCTGTCTTCCCCGACCATTACGATGATATTTTTTTTCTCTTCTTTTGCTTTTTCTAATGCTGTTTCAATATTTAGATACCAGCTCAGTCCAGCTATCGTTTTAATCGTATCGGTTTTTGTATCTTCTATAGAAGTACTTACCTTACTATTGGGTTTTTCACTACATCCCACGAAAAAGAGACTAAGAAAAATGAAATATACCCAATATCTTTGCATCACTATTGAGCTACCTTTTTTTCAACATCGCCAATATAAGAAGTAAAGTCCAATACATCAAAATATCCAATAACCTCTTCAATCACCTTTTTTTTCTCTGTCATAAAAAAGACTGTAGGTACACCTTTTACTTCCGGTAAGTGTTTCATCGCATTCTCATCTTCACGCATTACCTTGACGATGACAAATTTTTTGAGTCTCTTTTCAACATTTTCATCTGAAAGCGTACGATGTTTCATTTTTTGACACCATCTACAATGTTCACTCTCTACCATCACCATTACATTTTTCTTTTCTTTTTTTGCCAAGGTTAGTGCCGTCTCGATATCTTTTACCCAATCAAGAGCAAAAAGTGAACCAGTACATACTAAAAGTATTGAAATCATTTTTAACATATTAAATATCCTTATTTAAAATTTTGAAGTAACACTTTAAATACTTCACAAAGTTTTTCTACTTCCACTATAGAAGTACGCTCATTTGGTGCATGAATAGTATCATTAATAACACCAAACTCTACGACATCTATACCAAAAGCTCCCATAAAGCGAGCATCACTAGTCCCACCAGCAGTTGAAAGTTTTGTTTCCAACCCTGTCACATGTCCAATACTCTTAGTAAGCTCTTTAACCACTTTAGAGTCTCGTGTTGTCACAAAAGGGTAAGAACCTTGTGTAAGCTCTAAATTATAGTCCAAGCCTTTAAAATTCTTATCTATATGTAGTCTAACTTCTGCTTGTGTGGTTTTTGTGGAGTTTCGAACGTTAAACATAAGTTTTAAAGAACCTGGTGTCACATTCGTAACTTCCATCCCCCCACGTATATCGGTAATGACCATTTGTGATGGTGAAAAATCATCATCACCATTGTCTAGGTTAACACCTGCTATTTTATCTAAGATGGTCGCTATCTGATGCACGGGATTAATCGCTTTTTCAGGGTAAGCTGCATGTCCTTGTTTCCCTTGTATCGACAAATATCCATTGATAGACCCTCTACGACCAATTTTAATGGCATCTCCAAATTTTGTTTCGCAGGTAGGCTCTGCTACGATACAGAAATCAGGTAACATCTTTTTGCTTTTTAAATGTTCTAGCATGACTATCGTGCCATATTTACCCTCACCTTCTTCATCGGAAGTAAGTAATATGGAGAGTGTGCCATTAAAATCTTCAGTCTCTTTACATGCTTGTACAAAAGCAGCCACACCTGATTTCATATCTTGTGTACCACGTCCATAAATATTGCCTTCTTTTATAACCGGTACAAAAGGATTTGTATCCCAGTTATCACCAGCAGGAACAACATCTACATGCCCTGCAAAACAAAGGTGTGTACCCTCTCCAAATTTTTTATTTCCAAAAGTCTTATATAAAAAAAGGTTTTTAACACCTTCTTTATTTATATATAATGCTTCATACCCATCAAGGTATTCTTCTATAAATTGTAAAGAGCCAGCATCATCAGGCGTGAGTGATTCACAAGACAAAAGTTTTAATAACAGATCGACGACATTCATAGTGTTCCTAATGTTCTAAATTTTCGTATCATTGACATATAGACATCAATGTTTTCAAAACGATGATTACCGCCATACTCTACGATGACATGATGCATATTATAGAGAGATTGAGCTTTAGTATAATCTAAAAGTTCATCCTCACTTTGTAAAAGAACCAAATACCTCCCTTTAAGAGGGCTGACCTTTAAACCCTTCAACTCCTTGAGGTAAGATTTTTTGAACTTAAAAGGTTCATCATCGCAAAAACGCTTTTGCATACCTACATAAGGTGCCAATGTTTTCCAAGGTTGTGTCGATGGGTTAAGAAGTACAGCTTTCAGTCTGTGTTTCTCTGCCAAATAAGTAGCATAAAACCCACCCAATGATGACCCCACCAATAAGTCAACCTTTTCTGACAATATAATCTTCTCAAGTTTTCCTATAGCTTCAAGTGGAGAGAA
>DQUE01000213.1 GCA_015662405.1 Sulfurimonas autotrophica
ACATCAACCCAAGATGTATTTCCGGCTTTATCGAACATTAGAGTATTTGCTTCTGGACAATACAAAGTACAAGTATTACACTTGTACTCAGCACACATGTCAGAATTCACTTTTGCTACATAATACATTTTTCTCTCCTATTATATATGACTTAAACATAAATACTTACTTCAGTTATTGAGTATTCGTCAATTCTATTAAAATAAGTATCTTTATCAATTATGAAGTATCAAAAAATATTTCTCTATTTTTATCAACAACATTTTATGTTTTCAGTTAGGAGTTTACTTGGAAAGTCCTTTATATTTTATTAATTTATTAGATAAATTATTTTTCTAAAAGAAGCAAATTGGATGAATATGTCCACTTTGTAAGTATAATAGCTACTTTTTGAAGCGAAGTTATAGCAAGGAGTTGGATGTTACATTAAGTAACACAAAATATAGTTAGATTTTATCAAAAGGCTATAAATAGGAGCTTTACCTAAATTTTTTCTTTGCGAATACTTAGTTTATTTGAATTTTAAGCTGACTTAAAAAGTAATAATGTTTAAATTGCTGCCATGTATTGGCAAAAAGCCATTAAATTTGAATCAAAGGATTGAAATTGTTCAAGTAGAGTAGTCTTTGGAACCTTCAGTGCTTTATGATAGACTAGAAGGAGTTGAGAAGAAGAGGGAATGCAAGGGTTTACTATTTAATTAAAGTAAAGCTTTGGAAAAATTTTGTAAAAGCAACTATTTGTGTTAATACAAAATGAGATTGAATATAGTTCTGAGAATATTGTAAAAAGAAAAAGACTATGATACGGTGTGAGTTTAGATGCTTTATAATGCTCTTGCGTCACTTGCTAGTTTAAGATAAAAATATTACAATATTTAAAGAAATAAAAAAAAGAGTTATAGGAGTTTTAGTGGAAAAAATTATATTGCTTATTCCGGCTATTCCAATAGTAATAGCATTTTTGCTTATTTTTGTAAACAAAAAAGAGTTAATCCCAAAAATAAGTCTTTTGTTGTCGAGTATGATAGCTTTACTTGGTTTATATGGTGCATACTATGTTATAAGTAATGAGACGGAAATTACAGGTTTTGGTGGTTTGTTGATTTATAATCAGCTCTCAGCTATTTTAGTTCCTTATGTTGCAATTTTAGGGTTGGTTATTCGAAAATATGCTACTAAGTATATGTGGGATGAGGCAGGATACAAAAGATTTTTTATTCTTTTAAACTTCATTTTTGCATCAATATATTTACTGGTTATGAGTAACAATCTTATTGTACTCGCATTAGCATGGCAACTTATGAGTGTTGGTCTATATCTGCTTGTATCTTTTAATGTAGGTTCTAAAACTGCTGTAAAAAATGCACGATGGACTATGTATATTCATAAATCTGCAGACTTTGTCTTTATACTTGCAGTTATTCTTACATATCATTTATTTGGTAGTTTTGATTTGGCTGTGTTAAAAGAGCAGTGGCTGGTTATGTCTCAAAACCCAATAAATAATCCTATGATTTTTGCAGTTGGTTTACTCTATTTGATAGCGGCAATGATGAAATCAGCAATTGTGCCATTTCATATATGGCTGCCTTACACATCAGAGGCTCCAACACCAGTCTCTGGTTTGATGCATGCAGGAGTTGTAAATGTTGGAGGTATCTTACTGAATAAAATGGCATATTTGCTCATATTAACACCTGCTGTGCTCAATATTGCGTTTGTAATTGGTCTATTTACTGCTATATTTGCATCAATGCTTATGCTTGTAGTTTCAGATATAAAGCGCTCACTTGGATACTCAACAGTAGGGCAAATGGGGTATATGATCATGGAAGTAGGCTTAGGTGCATTTTCTCTCGCTGTTTATCATTTAATAGTGCATGGAATTTTTAAAGCTTCTCTTTTCTTAGAATCAGGAAGTGTAATTAAGTATGCAAGAAATGATTCTATTGTGCCAGAGCGTCTTTCATATAAAATATTTTCAAAAGAAAAACTAAAATATTATAAAGTGAAAACAGTAAACCGTATTGCACTTTTTACTTTTGTTCCTGTGGTTACGTTTATTGGAGTGAAAATGTTGCTTGAACCAGAATTTTTTGAGGCAAATGCAACGCTTGTTATTTTAGCTTTTGCCTGGCTTACTGGAATACAGTTTTTTCTTTCATATTTTAGAGTTGCTAAACCTAATTCATTGAAGGTTATACTTGGCATTATAAGCTCTTTTGCTCTTATATTTTTTACATATGAGTATATAGGATCGTCATTAGAGCATTTCTTATATGGCGAGGATGCTTTACTGTTTTATAAAGCAGCAACACTAAATGTTAGCATGGCGATGGCAGTTGCCGTTGTGATTTTTTTAATGTTTATTGGTTGCTTATTTATATTTAGAAAAGAGGGTGGGAATTCAAAGAGAAAACCAGATCAAAGTAAATGGAGTTATTATAGATTTTTGGCGAACGAGGGGTACTATTTTACTATGTTTAAAAGTTCTAAAAAGGGTGAGTTATGATAGCTAATATTGTGTTTTTTTTGTTAGTTGGTGCTTTGCCATACTATATCTTTTTAGAAAAAAGTGAGAAGTTCAGCAGTAAGTTTATATTTCAACTGAGTGCATTTTTGTTAACATGTGCTATTGTGTTGTCTTTTTTTATAGAAAATGAGTACTCTAAGACATTGGTAGTTATTGCATATATTTCGGCAATGTATTCAGTATATAGAGCAATGAAGACAACAAACTTTTATAAACTTGCATACTATTTTATTTACATAAATGCACCGTTTTTTCTTCTTTTTGAAGAAAATGGTGCATTTTACAGTCTGTCTTTATTGATATCGTTGTTTGGACTTTATGCAATTGCAAATTTTTATGAAAAACATTATGGAAGTGCGAATTATCTTTATGTACGTGGGATAACACTTGCTACACCGCTAGTTGGGATTTATATTACTGTCTATTTAATTAGTATAGGGCTTTATCCGCCATTGCCGAATTCTCTGTTTTTCTTAGCCTATGTTTTTGATACAGAAGCCGATTTTTTATGGTATATTATTATTATCAGTATATATTGTGGAAATTTTTTGGTTTCTATGAAGGTTTTGGAGAAGTCAATTTTTGGAAAAACGAATCCTAATATCCATTATGTTGATTTAAATACAAAAGAGAAGATTCCTCATTTTACGATTATAGTACTACTAGGACTATTGAGTCTTTATGCAACGAAGGAGATATTTACATGGGTATTGTAGCAAAACTAGATGCCATTAAGGGGAATGTCCCACACTATTGGCCTATAGGTTCATTTATTCATCACAATCCGTTAAAAGGTTTTGAATATCTTAATTTCAAAGAGGGACTCAGTAGAGCAAAAAAAATTTATGGTGGGAAAGTTTATATGGAGCCATCATACTATTTGAAATTTTACCATGAAGAAAAAATTTCTCATGCTATATTAGAAGAGAATCTCAAAGAGGTTTTAGAAGTTGATGGATTGGCTCAGTATTATGACTTGGCAATGAAATGCCTTTTGGAGGTAAATCCACAATGGAATGAGTTTAGAAAACAGGCTGATAACAAGGAGCATCCAATTGATAAAGAGCTTTTGGACTATTTGGATGATGAGTTTTCTTACCATAATAAAGAGAGATGGTTAAAACAACTTACAAAGCATATGACTCTCTATGAAATGAACGATATTCTTTTTTATCGTGATGATAAAGAGATTATAGAAAAAAGCATTATAGAGTACATCAGTCGTTATTTGGATGAAGAACAAACGACAATTGCTATGCAAAACAGAGAACTCGGAATGTTTGAGACATTTAAACTCTATGAAAATTTTGAGTATCCATATGATTCTGAGAGGTTTGTAGAAGAGGCGCTTGATAAGTTACATGTAAAGAATAAAGAGAGATACCTCTTAACGCATTTACTGAAACTGCATGGTTGGGCTGGGTTTATTAAGTATCGTTCAGAAGATCCAACTTATTATGCACAACAGCAGTATCCTTCTTCATTGATGGACTATATGGCTATAAGACTCTATTATGAACTTGCATATCTACAGCATAGAGAGATTAATAATTTTGATCTTTTACATGAGTACTCTTTAAAGAACTCTTCCTATGTTGTACTAAAAGTACTCAAACATAACTATAATTTACCAGGTAAATATATAGATCTAATGGAAGAGTCTGATAATTATGATGATATTTTAGAACGTTATGTGCAAGAAGAGTTGCAACTTGATGCAAAGCAGGTGCATCTTGCAAATGATATTCTTAAAAACAGAGATATTCCTTTGGTTGAACTTGCAAAAATTATGGAAGTATTGCGAGAAGAAGAGGGGTATATATGGATGAAATCTCTTGAAGATACCTATATTCACTCTTTTATAAATGAAATGGATCTTAGTGATAAGCCACAGACACAAAGAGCCTTAGCATCGGTAACCATGTGCCTTGACGTAAGATCTGAGATAATGAGAAGGTCTATTGAGAAGAGTGGAAACTATACAACTTTTGGTGCTGGAGGATTTTTAGGTTTTCCTATTGCTTTTGTTGAATTTGATAAAACAAATGAGCAACTTTTATGTCCGGCAGTAGTAAAACCAGGCAATATAGTATTTGAAATACCCAAAGAGATAGATAGTGATTATAAGTCTAAAAAAACCGTAACAAAAACAACAAAAAAGGTAATAACAGATCTGAAAAACAATCCTTTTACACCATATATTATGGTTGAAGCAATAGGCTGGTTTTTTGGAATTAATCTGTTTGGAAAAACATTTGCACCGCAAAAGACTGAGAAGTTTTTTGCAAAATTTAAAGCAAAAAAGCCACAAACAACATATACTTTGGATAAATTGTCTGATCAAGAGATCATGATGTATATAAATAAACTCCATATACATCTTATTCACGAGGCTATGGTAAAAGAGTCTTCAAATCAGTATACAGAAGAGGAGATAGAGGCTATTAGAGACTATCTTGTTTTTGGTAAAGAGCTCTCTTTTGATGTTTCAGAAAACTTTTTGACAGTTTTAAAAGATGAGTATCAGATAACTCCTGATGATTATGAGTTGCAAAAAGCAAAACTTGCAAAAGTTGGGTTTACGCTTGAAGAGAAGGTAGAGTATCTGTACAAGTTTTTAACTATGATAGGGCAGGTTGATAACTTTGCAGAGTTTGTGCTTCTATCTGGGCATGTAAGCCGTTCTGATAATAATCCATTTGAATCCGCACTTGATTGTGGTGCTTGTGGTGGTAAAAGTAGTCTTCCTAACAATAGAGCGATGTGTATGATTGCTAATTCAAAAGAGGTACGAGAAGAAATCGCAAAAAAAGGTATTGTTATTCCTGATGATGTGAAGTTTATTCCAACATTACATATTACAACAACTGATGAGGTGGAGTTTTATGATACCGATATTTTGACACAGGAGGAGATGCAAAGATTTTCAGTTGTTATGGAAGATTTTAAAAAGGCATCTGCGAATGCGAGAAAAGAGAGAATATCACAGCTTCCTTATACTAAGACAGAAAATGATATTATGGTTAAGTCTATGGATTGGTCAGAGACAAGACCAGAATGGGGACTAGCAGGTGTTATGGGTGTCTTTGCAGGTCCAAGAAAATCTGTAAAACATATGGCATTTGGTAATCGACTCTTTTTACACTCTTATGATGCAGATTTAGATAATGAAAATGCTGATATACTCACGCGAATTTTCAACGGTCCACTTGTTGTAGGGGAGTGGATTAATCTTGAACACTATTTTGCTACTGTTGATAATGTCGCATATGGTGCCGGTTCTAAGGTCTATCATAATGTTGTCTCAAAAGTAGGTGTTTTTAATGGAAATTTCAGTGATTTAAAAATTGGTCTTCCGACACAATCGGTTCTTTTAGAGGGTGAGGCTTATCATGAGCCTGTAAGACTACTTACTTATATGGAAGCTCCTTTAGAGACAGTGGGTAAAGCTGTTGAGAATTCGATTGCAAAAGAGTTTATTTTAAATGAATGGATACGTCCGATCATCATAGATAAGAAGGCGAAAAAGGTCTATTCGTATGAGTCAGGAGATTTTAAAGTGATAAAAGAGTTTTAATAATAAATTTATTTAATTATATTTTTAAGCGTAAAGTGATATAAGTAAGTATTACGATATAAAGGAGAGAATGCATGTATACAATAGAAGTTGATAAAGAGTGTAGTTGTTTTAAGAAGAGTGAATTTGAAAATAACCTAACTTTTGAATCACGAGAAGATATGATTAATAAAGCAAGAGTAATGGAGTGCCGGATGAATCAAGAGTTCTGTATGAAACACTTTTTTCAAGCAGTAGATTATGGTGATAAAATCATAATTCATAGCACTGTAAGACCTGCAGATGACGAAGAAGATGAAGATATTGAAGATGCAAGAGATTTAGTGCAAAAAAGTTGTGTTACTATTGGTTTTGATGCAAGTGAAAGTACTCCAAATGGAAAAGAAAACTGTAGTACTCCAAGTTCTGACTTTTAATCTATTTGTAACATGTGTTACAAATACAAGAGATAGATACAAGTTTAGAAATGGGATTGTTGAGTTTGTAGGTGTAGTACTGATGTGATAAATAGAAAACTGATGACAAGGATATTTTCGATTTTACATGAGAAAAAGGAATCTGATGTACGCTTGGTTTTATGTTTAACTGCTAGAGGAGATAGGTGCTTTTGCAATAAATCGTAACCAGGTAAAGCCAAAAACTCCTGCAAGCAGTGAGGCAAGCAGTATGCCAATTTTTGCTTGAAAAATGAGGGCATCACTGTTTTGAAAAGCTAAATCTGCAATAAAGATA
>DQUE01000167.1 GCA_015662405.1 Sulfurimonas autotrophica
AAAATGTGCTATAGAAAAAGTAGCAAATAAATACAGATTTGAAATTTTACTGCGTGCGGATAAGAGTACAGACATTATTCAAGCGGTAAGAAAATCTAGAGTAGCATTGGCAGAGATAGATATGGATCCTATAGAGTTTGGATAGTTTAATCGAGGCAGATATGTTTTTTGTGATTTAAAAACCAGTAAAAAGCTAGAGAAACACCGGTCGTTTTTTGATACCTTTCATTAAACATGAAACTTTTTACTTCACGCAAAGGGATGTAAATGACTTCGATTTCTTCCTCTTCAAGACCGCCACCTTCATCTATTTTCATACTCTCATCAATTTGCGCATAATAGAGCGTTTGATGTGTGCCTGAAATACCGACACTTGTGTAAAAAGCATTTATTTTTTCTAGATTCTCCACGGGGACATCATATCCACACTCTTCTAAGACTTCCTCTTTTGCGATCTGCTCAAGTGAGCATGCTTTATCTACGATACCGGCACATAACTCATACATGTAACCATTGTCTTTGTTTTTGTTGAGTACTGTCACTCGGAGCTGTTTGACAAGGACAAAAGCATCTTTTTGTGTATGATAAAGGAGTATAGCAACACTGTCATGTGAAAGTACAGCTTCCCATTTTCTTGCTATGTCGTTGTGTCTGTAGTGTATCTCTATGGGTTTAATAAAGTTTGGATTTTGTAGCTTTTTTATGGAGGTGATTTTACTCATTTGTCTTCTCCTCTAAGAGATGTATGTAGGAGATATTTATAAAAGGTGGTCGTTTTTTATAGGCTGTTTTATTGTTTAAATGGAGATTTACGCTTTCATCATAGTTCTTTTTGAGTCGCAAAAATGCTTTTTTCTGTTTGCCTTTGAGTTTTTTTGTCGTAACTTGCACAACGCTGAGTGGATTGATGGGACGTCCTCGTTTTCTAAGCTCAAAGTGAAGATGTGGTCCTGTTGAGCGACCAGTTGAGCCAACATAGCCTATGGTTTGTCCTTTTTTTACACGTTTACCTCGATGGATACCTCTGCGAAATGATTTTAAGTGAGCATAGCGTGTTTCATAGCCATCTGCATGGCGTATTTTGATGAGGTTACCATAGCTTCCCATTCGTGCAGCCCATATAACGACACCTCGACCTGCTGCAACGATAGGTGTCCCACGCCGTGCTGCATAATCAACTCCTAAGTGCGCTTTCCATTTATGTAGCACTGGATGCCATCTACGCTTCGTAAAATAGGAAGATATTCTAGCACCTCTGACAGGGCGAGCAAGTAAAAAACCTTCAACTTCATGCCCTTTTTCATCATAATAGCGTCCATCGTCATTGAGATAGATAAAATGTTTTTTGTGACGCATCTCTATCATGGCAACTTTTAAGGTAGGCATAGAAAAAGGCTCTCCTAAGCGATATTTCTGCTCATAAATCATAACAAGCTGATCGCCTTTGCGGATATCATTTTTAAAATTTAAGGAGTGCTTGAAACTAGCAACAAAGATTTGCGCAAGTTTTTTTGAGCCTGTCTCTTTTAAAATATTATACATGGGTGAACTTGTAATAGTTGTATAAAAAGCCTCTGTTTTTGTTGTGCTAATGATAGGAATAGCTTCAAATTTGTAGCTGTTATCATCTTTGTATATATGAATTTGCAGTTCATCATTTAGGGGTAGGAGTATCTGCTCTATCTCATCTTTGTCATCTCGTAGAATTTGGTAATGAATACCTGCGCGCATCTCTTCTGTCAATCTTTGGTCATCTTTGTCAAGGTTGTAGTAGAGCTCTTTTACGGGGAGATTATGGTTTTGTAAAAAGACAAGATAGGTCTCTCCATTGCTCCAGCGGTATCGCTCAACCTGTGACGCAAAAAGGGAGGTTCCTAGTAGAAAAAGTATGAAAATTCGTATCATAAATATAAGCCTATAATAAATTATTTGCAAAGATTAGCAAATTTTGGCTTAGTCTGAGGTTTGTTTGATATAATCACATATATTAATTATAAAGAAGAGATATGAAAATTCTATTATTACTCACAATCCTTGTATTGGAACTCTTTAGTACGGTTATAAAAGCACCTGTTGTTTCAGTTGATTATGAAAATGAGACGGTACAAATCAAAATAGAAAAAATTGATGTCGGTGTAAGCGGTTTTGTGGTGCATCATATTACCCCTGAGCGAAGTGCTATTATAAAAAGTGCTGTGGTAGAGAGTTTTGATGCTAAGAGGCAGATAGCAACAGTACAGATGAGCAAATTTACTGCATTGCAAAATAGTGCTTTACCTCATGGAAAATGGAAAGTAGTAGTTGGCGATAGTGTTGTGTTGGCATTTGGATACTCTCGCTCATTACTTATCGCTCCAAATGAAGAGATCTACTATACAATTGCCAAAAGTGTGCAGACACAATGGGTGCATCCAGATCTATTTGCAACACTGCTTTCCTTTAATGGACATCCTACACCGCTTAAAGAGGATTTTGAAGCTATGGCAGATGCAAGTAGTGTCGGTTTATTGTTTCTCTATTTAGATCAAAAAGTATATACACTTGATATAAAAAGCTTTACAATTTTAAACATTAGTGAGGCAAAACTAAAACAGACAGAGACAAATCTTCCTTTTTATACGCGTGTAAAGAGTATTAGCGCAGCATGGTGGGGAGCTGGAAGTGCGAGACTTAAAAGTTATGAGCCACACTATTATGAGCTGTTGGTTGCAAATAACAAAACAAATAAACAACTCTATGAAATTATTAAAAACAGTGATAAAAAATTGCACTATCTACTTGATGAATTTGAAATAGGAGAATAGATTGATAGAGAAAAAACATATACAACATTTTACAGATATTGTCGGCGAAGAGAATATTTATAGCGATAAAGCGCATTTGTTGGCATATTCGTATGATGCAACAAGAGAACATTTTGAACCCGATGCGGTTGTCTTTCCACGAAATGAAGAAGATGTCAGTGCAATACTCAAATATTGTAATGAGCATCAGATTATTATAGTTCCTCGTGGTGCAGGTTCTGGCTTTACAGGTGGCGCATTGCCAAGTCAAGGTGGCATCGTTTTGGCTATGGAAAAACATATGAATAAAATCCTTGAAATTGATATGAAAAATATGGTAGCCATTGTACAGCCTGGTGTGATAAATATGGACTTGCAAAAAAAAGTAGAGGAGTTAGGACTGTTTTATCCGCCTGATCCTGCAAGTCAAGATTACTCTACTATCGGTGGAAATGTAAGTGAAAATGCTGGTGGAATGCGCGCTGCAAAATATGGCATCACAAAAGATTATGTGATGGCGACACGTGCAGTATTGCCAAATGGTGATATTATTAAAGCAGGAAAGCGAACCATAAAAGATGTGGCAGGATACAACATCAGTGGTATATTGATAGCGAGTGAGGGGACTTTAGCAGTTCTTACAGAGATTACACTTAAACTTATTCCAAAACCAAAGATGACAAAAACAGCAATGGGAATATTCCCTACGGTGAATGAAGCGATGGAAGCGGTATATAAAACAATGGCAAGTGGAATCACTCCTGTTGCTATGGAGTTTTTAGATAACTTGACTATTCGTGCGGTTGAGGAGACTTTTCACAAAGGACTACCTGTTGATGCGGGTGCATTGCTTGTAACGGATGTTGATGGAAACCTTGAAGATGATTTGGATTTTCAGCTTGCACAGATTGAAAAAGTATTTCGTGAAAATGGCTGTAGTGACTTTAAAGTGGCAAAAGATGACAAAGAGGCAGCAGATATTTGGTTTGCGCGCCGTAATGCCTCTCCATCACTTAGTATCTATGGAAGTAAAAAGCTCAATGAAGATGTCACAGTTCCGCGCTCTGCACTGCCAGAGCTTTTAGAGCGATTTTATGCCATAGCAGATAAATATAATGTAAAAATTCCATGTTTTGGACATACGGGTGATGGAAATGTGCATACAAATGTAATGGTTGATGGGAGTGATCCTGAGCAGGTAAAAATTGCCTACAAAGCCATAGAAGAGGTTTTTCAAGCAACAATTGATTTGGGTGGAACCCTCTCTGGTGAGCATGGAATAGGGCTTGCTAAAGCACCATATATGAAAATGGCATTTAGTGATGCCGAGATGGCACTTTTTAAATCTATTAAAAAAGCTTTTGACCCAAATAATATTTTAAACCCCTCAAAAATGGGCTTAGATTAAGAGATTATGCATGAAAAGCTGACAAAATATTTTAAACCTGTTACAATGTTTGTCAGCTCTTTTGTTGACAAAGAGTTGACACTCTTTGCTGCGAGTTTAAGTTTTTATACAATATTTTCTATTATCCCTCTTTTGCTTATAATGATGGCAATTTTGACCTCTTTACCCTCTTTTGCAGACTATTATGAAAAGATTCAGAGTTTTATATTTTCTAACCTTATGCCTGTAAATTCAGATATGGTAATGATACAAATTAACGGTTTTTTACAAAATGCTTCTAAGATGGGAGCTATTGGTTTTGTAGCAATTTTAGTCTCCTCTTTACTGTTTTTTAAAAATTTTGAATATATTGTAAACAGAATCTTTCATGCACAACCAAGGACGCTTTGGGAGAGTATTACGACCTATTGGACGCTTTTAACTCTAACACCTATTGCTCTTGGGATCTCTTTTTATATTAGCGGTTATATTGCTACACTTATGGCGTCAAACTCTTTCACTTCAGGGGTAAATATTTTGCCATTAGTGCCATATATTATTATTTGGGGTCTTTTTTTCTTAATATTTCAGATAGCCGCTAATGCAAAAATAGATCCAAAAGCCTCTGCAATCAGCTCTTTTATCGCCTCAATAATTTTTAGTGTGAGTAAAAACGCTTTTATTTACTATGTTTTTTTAAATAAGTCCTATACAACAATGTATGGCTCTTTTGCTATTTTGATGTTTTTGTTTTTGTGGATTTACCTCTCATGGATTATATTTTTATATGGACTCAAGCTATGCCACATTATAGATGCAATATATAAAAAGAAGCAAGGTATAGCCAAGTAAGAGATAGAGTGCTTTTTTGCTAAAAATAGCAGCGAGTGAAAGGAAAATCTCTATAATGAGATAGATCTTTGCAAGTGGAATTTGTGAGGCATGTGTGTTTACATGGAGCAGATAATGAAGTGGAGTGTCTAAAAGATCTCCTAAACCTATTACATGTAAAGCAATTGCTAAGGGATAAAAAAGAGTAAAGAGTGTTGTTAAGAGGATTGAAAGCGGATGGTAGAGACTAAAGTTACCAAAGATTGCCATAGAGAAGGGGAGCATCATCAAATAGACCCAAAATGGCAGGAGTACAAACTCTAAAAGTTTATTGCAAGATTTGCAATAAATAAGAAACAAAAAGATATAAAAAACGCCACTGATTGAGAGCCAAAAACCTATACTGAGCAGGAGTTTTGGAAAAAGTGCAAGCAGTAAGAGCATGGTAAGAAGTAGTGTCTGCATTGAGATGATTTTCACTCCTCTGTGATAGAGTATAAAACCAATAATGAGCATCGCGTAGGCTCTTAGTAGCGAGGGTGGTGAATCTAAAAAGAGCAGATAGCTAAGTAAAATGATACTGATAAAGCCAAAACTATCTCTTTTATAGCTTCTATATGGAAAGTATCTGTTTTGCAGAAATTGATAAGGGTACTTGAAAAGAAAAAATAAAATACCGGCAAGTACACCTAGATGAAAACCGCTAATAGCAACAAGATGGGAAATACCAAGATTAGAAAAGTGTGTTTGCATGGATGTTGGCAGAGGGAGTGCCAAAAAGAGTGCCTTGTAGAGTTTTGCTATTTCACTATTGTTATGTTGTGTATCTATAAAAGAGGCTGTTTTTTGTTTGAGTGTGGGCTCTTTATAGATTTTGAGAATTTTGCTAAAGGCAAAAAAACCTTTGAGGTACTCTTCAAAAGTGACATCTCCCGCCCATAGCTCTACATGTAAACGCTTGTCTTGAAGATTTTGCAGTTTTTTGCTTGCTATAGTATAAAAGAGAAACCCTTCATCGCTTTTGAGCTTTAGTACTTTATAGCTTCTCGTTTTTCCCTTTTTTGTCACTTTTGTTTTGTTGTATGCTTTCATAACAGTAACATCTGCGAGCTGGGAATCAAATTTTGTAAGTTGTCTGTATTTGTAATACTCATAGGAGAGAGCAAGGGTAAAGAGAGCAAGTAGCAGAGCAAAAAAGAGCAGATAGTCTTTTTTTGTGCTAAAAAGGGCTACTCTCTCTAGTGTTTGCATTTAGATAGGGGGCATCTCTATATTTGCAGATTTTGTGTCAACATTTTCATAAACAGTCTCAACACCTTGTGCAAATCCTGGTGCATCGACAAATCGTGTAAACTTTTTTTGAAAGATGAGTTTTACATGTCCTGTTGGACCATTTCTCTGTTTGCCTATGATGATTTCTGCATC
The DNA here is from genome assembly GCA_015662405.1 of Sulfurimonas autotrophica. GTDB lineage: Bacteria > Campylobacterota > Campylobacteria > Campylobacterales > Sulfurimonadaceae > Sulfurimonas > Sulfurimonas autotrophica_A. The sequence goes on from DQUE01000167.1 coordinate 6,427, forward strand.
TTCTTCCTCTTTTTCTATATAGGTTGAGGTAAACTCTTTGCCTTCAGCTTTTGCTGCTTTTTCACGCTCTTTCTCCTCTTTGTAGAGATAGACATCATCGCGATAGACAAAGAGTATGATATCGGCATCTTGCTCTATTGAGCCTGATTCACGAATATCACTGAGCATCGGACGTTTGTCATTACGGCTTTCAAGCCCACGGTTGAGTTGTGAGAGAGCAACGATGGGCATTTCAAGCTCACGTGCGAGCATCTTGAGTCCACGCGAAATTTCAGAGACTTGCAGGTGTCTCTCTTGACTCCCAATACCTTGCATAATTTGGAGATAATCAATGACCGCTATTTCAATCTCAGGATGTTGATTTTTGAGTTTTCGTAGTTTGCTTCGAAGTTGATTTATATTAATGCTTCCTTGATCATCTACAAAAAGTTTGGCAGAATTCATTCTGTTAATTGCCTCATTTAGGCTTGACCACTGCTCATCACTCATATCACCCACACGAAGTTTTTGCAAGGGAATAGAGGTTTGAATAGAGAGCAGACGCAGCATTAATTGTTCAGCCGGCATCTCAAGTGAGAAGAAGGCAACACCTTTGCCTTGGAGTATTAAAGAGTTGACGGTATTGAGTATAAAACTTGTTTTTCCCATGGCTGGTCGAGCCGCAATAATGACAAGGTCACCTTTTCCAAACCCTGTCGTCATTTTGTTAAGCTCTTTAAAGCCTGTGTCAACACCAACAAGTACTGAGTTGCCTCTCGCCTTCATCTCTTTGATGTATTCCATCGTATCAAAGGTCATTTTTGGAGAGTCTTTGAAGTCACTTGTCTGGTTGTCTTGGGTGATTTCATAGAGTTTTCTCTCAACAATATCAACTACTTCAGCAGATGGCAACTCCTCTTCAACTGTTACTCTTTTTATCTCTGTTGTAAGGGTTAAGAGATGGCGTTTGAGTGATTTGTCTTTCATCTCATCAACATAGGCTTTTGTGTTTGCAATTGGGTTTGTAGAGAGAATTTCAAGTAAAACCTGCTCATCAAATTTTTTAGCTTTTATGAGCTCTTTTTTGATGAACTCTTCATCGATGGGCTGGTCTTTTTGTAGTAGTGTCAGCATAGCCTGAAAAATATCTTGATGTGCAGGGAGGTAAAAATCATCCTTTTTTAGTGCAACGCTGAGTTCATCAAACTGGCTTGGTTCAAAGATGATAGAGCTTAAGACACTTCGCTCAAAAGCGAGATTGTAGAGATTGTCTTGCATTATGCCTCTCCTGCCATATCTTCTACTTCACGCACAAATCGCTCTACAAGTGCATTTTCATCAAGATTGGCAACCACTTCGCCTTTGACCATAACAAGTCCTTTTCCCCTGCCATAGGCTATAGCTACATCTGCATGTTTTGCTTCGCCTATAGCGTTGACGACACAGCCCATAACACTTACATCAAGGGGTGTTTTTATATGGGCAGTTCTCTTTTCTATCTCTGCAACTGCTGAGACTAAATCAGCTTCGATGCGACCACAGGTCGGACAAGAGATGATATTGAGTCCCTCTTTTGCAACACCACTATCTTTTAAAATAGCACGACCGACTTTTATCTCCTCTTCAAGTTCACCAGTAATGGAGACGCGTATCGTATCACCAATTCCTTCAAGTAAAAGCGAACCTATGCCTATAGCACTTTTGATGCTTGCATGAAAGATAGTTCCAGCCTCTGTCACGCCTAAATGAAACGGATAGTTGTTTTTTGGTCGTAACATTCTGTATGCCTCTACTGTTCTTTGGACATCACTGGCTTTGAGTGAGATTTTGATGTCACTAAAGCCCAAGTCTTCAAGATATTTAATGTTGTATTCAGCTGAGGCGACCATGGCTTTGGCAGTTGGACCGTACTTGTCATCAAACTCTTTTTCTAAACTCCCTGCATTGACACCTATACGAATAGGCAGATTTCGCTCTTGACAAGCCTTTACTATCTCTTTTATTTTTGTTTTATCGCTAATATTTCCAGGGTTAAAACGAATACAATCGACCGATTCTGCTGCTATGAGTGCAAGTTTATAGTTAAAATGAATATCAGCAACCAGAGGCAAAGAGATCTGCTCTTTAATGGCTTTGAGGGCAAGGGCATCTTCCATGTCAGGTACTGCAACACGGACAATGTCAGCTCCTGCAAAATGCAGACGGTTAATCTGCTCAACAGTTGCTGCAACATTATGTGTGTCAGAGTAGGTCATAGATTGCACAGAGATAGGTGCATCACCACCAACAGCTACATCACCGACAAATATTTTTTTCGTAGGGTATCTTTTTATCATAGAGTGATTTTAGCTTTTTTTTGATGAAATTCAGCTTGTATGGTGTACAATTTTGTACAAAAGAGAGGGAGAGAGTAATGATGAGAAAGATTGTTTTACTACTTTTTGTAAGCGTAACACTATGGGCAAATCGGATTACACCGAGTGAAGTCTATGCAGAGTCGATGATTATCCGTCAACATGTTGAGTTCTTACTTGATTATTATAAAATTATGTATAATCCCGAAGAGATAGCAAAAAGAACACGTTTTACAAGAACAAAATTTCAACCAAGGAATGTGTGGCAGAGGGGGTATGAACTACTTGTGAAGATCAATATATTAAGGGAATCACATGGATTGTCTCGGATTGAGCCAGTTGGCATGGAGCCTGTTGAGAAGTTAAATCCTGACATGGTGTATGGACAAACACAGCGAGTCTTAGCAGAGCTTCGAATCTTTGAAGTGCGCTTAGGCATAAAGGTACCCCATTTTACAGTAAAAAAGTTTTATCATAAAACTCCCTCTGATGTCTATAACTCGCTTACGTATATCTCTGCGCTTTTTGATCAGCTCAACCATTCAGAACTCTCACCATCATATGTCTTTGCTGAGGCAATGCGTATTTATGATGACTTGACTATGATTTTACAAAAGCTCAATATTAAAGATAACACCATCCCAACTGTCCGCAAAGAGGGTGCAACACCAAGTGACTCCATGAAGCGCTCTATTTTGGTACTTGAGAGCATTCAGAGACTCCAAAGAGATGCGGGGATAGAGAGTATTGATTTCTCCGAACTCTATAAAAAAGAGGCAAGCCCAAGTGATGTTTACACTATTATAGGTATCATTCTTGCAGAGTTACAGCCAATTAAAGCATATGTCGGATTAACAAACAAGGTGACACCATCAGCAATTAAATATAACAAGAAGGTGCCAGCAGATATAGAGCAGTTGATGGGGTGGAATCTGCGTAAACTCTCGCTCATCTCATCACTGAGGAGGAGATAGTTATGTATAAATGGTCACTCTATAATAAGATTTTTATTCTCTTTAGTATTATTCTTCTACTTAGCGTTGGCGGTATAGGTTACTTTGGACTCAAAAGTGCTTCAGACGCCTATTTGCAATCAGCATATGAGCTCAATGAGAGAGACAATGAAGCACTAAAAAAGGAGATAGAATCAAGGTTACATGGTATTCCAGATGATTTAGTATATTTGAGTAACTTTTATGCACTGCAACGCTTTTTTATCTGGAGAAGCATGGGTGTTGAGAGTAAAACTGAAACTTGGAAGCAGATATTTTCAGATGCATTGCTTGACTTCCTGACTACGCAAGGGAAATATTATAGAGCGCGTGTATTGGATTTGGACGGCGAAGAGATTATAAGTGCCATTTATGACAAAGAGAGCAATAGAGCACGAATCTATCGTGAAAATCTGCAAAATAAGAGTAAAAAAGAGTATGTGCAAAAGACTAGGACCCTTCAGAGAAAGGAGTTTTATGTTTCAGAGATGGCTCTTAATAAAGAGCATGGTGAGATTGAGAGACCTTTTATTCCTGTTGTTCGCTATGGTACACCAATCATCAATAAAAATGGTGAGCGTATAGCTCTTTTGGTAATGAATTTTTATGCTGATGAGATACTTACTATGCTTCAAAAAGAGCTACTAAAAGATAAAAAAGGGGCAACAGAGTATTATTTAATTAGCAGAGATGGGGAGTACCTTTTTCATCAAGATCCCTCTAGGCGGTGGGGTAAGCAGCTTAAGAGTGGATACAACTTCAATAAAGAGCACTTTGCTATTTCTGAGTTTATTGGAGATAAAGAATCAGGGACATTTGAATATGATGATTATGTCTATTCATTTGCAAAAGTCTATCCACTGAAAGGGGATTATGAAAACTACTGGTATATGATTACAAGCACAAAGAAATCGGTGGCACTTGCAAGTCTAAATAGTTTTAAAATGATCTTTTTAGCAGCACTATTAGCTGTTTTTCTTTTAAGCTTTTTTCTTTTACGTACTGCTATTCTTAAATTTACAAAACCGCTTACGGAGGTAACAAAACAGTTACAAGCACTCTCTAGAGGTGAGATAGATAAAAGGGAGATAGAGTATAAAGCAAATGATGAGATAGCAGCCATTGTGCAGTCATCTACAAAACTTGTTGATGCTATAGAGACTACTATTTGGCAAGCTGATGCTGTTGCAAATGGAGATTTTACGCATGAATTTCATCTGCTTGGCGAACATGATGCGCTTGGATTAGCACTTATTCGCATGACACAAAGGCTAAAAGAGATAGCCTCTCTTGCTGAAAAGTTATCGCAAGGTGACTATGATGTAAATGTTTTTGTAAAAGATGAACAAGATAGACTTGGGTTAGCACTTGTTGCAATGGTAGAGTACCTCAAGCAAGTAACAGAGATTACGGAGCATATAGCAAAAGGAAGGCTTGATATAGAGTATGAGATAAAAGGTGAGCATGATCGGCTAGGACGAGCAGTGCTAGAGATGCTTGCATATTTAAAGAGCATTTTACATCAAGCAAATGCTATTGCTCATGAAGATTTTAGAGTCTTTATTGAGGCAAAATCAAAAGATGATGAATTAGGTCTTTCACTCATCGCTATGACAAATATGCTACAAGAATCAAGTAGTAAAAACAAAAGGGAGATCTACTTTAGCGAAGGAGTAGGCGCTTTTAGTGATGCTATTGCGGGAAAAAAAGATGCGCTTGAGATAGCAAAGGTTGGTATTGAAAATATTTGTAGATACATCCAAGCTGCACGAGGAGTTGTCTATAGTTTTGATAAAGAGAAGCAAGAGCTTACTCTTTTGGCCTCTTATGCCTATGTTTCGCGTAAAAATCTTGCAAATAGATTTGCACTTGGCGAGGGGATAGTTGGTCAGGTTGCACTAGAGAAACAGCAGATCTTACTCAAGAGTGTCCACTCTGAGGAGTATGTAATCCAAAGTGGCACAACAGAGGTAGTTGCAAGTGAAGTTTTTGCACTGCCTCTTCTTCAAGAAGGTGAACTCATTGGGGTTATTGAGTTGCTTACACTTGAATCTTTCACTCAGGTGCAACAAGAGTATCTTGTAAAAGTTGCCTCTACTCTTGCAACAGCTCTCTATACTGAGTATCAAAATAGACAGATACAAACACTCTTAGAGCGTTCACAGCAGGCATTTGAAGAGTTACAGGCACAAAGTGAGGAACTTCAAGAGACAAATGCGCAAATGGAAGAGCAACAAGAGCAGCTTAAGTTGCAATCAGAGGAGTTGCAGCGTAAAAATGAGATTTTAGTTGAAGCGAAACAGGAGATTGATCGACGGGCAAAAGAGCTTGAGATGGCGTCAAAATATAAGAGTGAATTTTTGGCAAATATGAGTCATGAACTACGTACACCTCTTAACTCAATCATCCTGCTTTCAAAGTTTCTTATGCAAAATAAAACAGATGAGATCAATGATGAAGATAGAGAGAAGTTTGCAGTGATTCATAAAGCTGGAAATGATCTTCTTTTGCTTATTAATGATATTTTAGATTTAAGTAAGATTGAATCGGGAAAAATGGATCTTCATTATGAAAAAGTTACCACATCTGAATTGAGTAAGGATATGAAGGGACTCTTTGGGGCAGTTGCCAATGAGAAGAAAATAGAGTTTGTGATAGAAGATAACTTTCAAGGAGCTTTTGAGAGCGATAAAACAAAAATTTCACAAGTGTTGAAAAACTTTTTGAGTAATGCTTTTAAGTTTACAAAAGAGGGGTATGTGAAGCTTGTGTTTGAAAAAGCTGATGCAAAGCATATAAAAATTAGTGTCCAAGATAGTGGTATAGGCATACCGCAAGATAAGCTAGAGATGGTTTTTGAAGCATTTAAGCAGGTTGATGGAAGTATCAGCAGAGAGTATGGAGGCACAGGACTCGGACTCTCTATTAGTAAAACAATTGTCGATTTGATGGGAGGCACTATTACAGTAGAGAGTGAGGTTGGCAAGGGGAGTAGTTTTATTGTCACGCTTCCAATAGAACATTCAGAAGGTTTTATAGAAGAGAAGAGTGAGAGTGTTCCTGTAGTAGAACAAACAAAAGAGCCCCCAATTACAATACTTTTGCAAGATGAGCTAGAGGATGAAGGTTATACTGAGGCACTTGATAAAAAATCTATTTTGATTGTTGATGATGATAGTCGTAATATTTTTACGCTAAGTGCAGTGCTAGAGAATATGGGTGCTGAGGTTTATAGCGCTTTTAATGGCAAGGAGGCGTTAGAGCTACTTGAAGAGAAAGGAGATCTGATTGATATTGTGCTTATGGATGTTATGATGCCTACAATGGATGGTTTAGAAGCTATTAGGTCGATTCGAAAAAAAGAGCAATTTGGGGATATTCCAATTATTGCTATTACTGCAAAGAGTTTGCCAGAAGATAGAGATAAGTGTTTAGAGGCAGGAGCAAATGATTATTTAGCAAAACCAATTGATGGCAAAAAACTTCTTGCTATGATTAAAGCATGGATCGGGGATAATGCTTAGATTTTTTGAGCAACAGGGTGCGTGTCATATTTTCTTTGAGGCGCCGATTGACACTGTTAGTGTAGAGCAACTTGAGAATATTTTTGAGAGGGGGCATGAGAGTTTTTATTTAGATTTTGGTACTCTTGATAGTGTTCGTTTTGAGATTGTTAGCGTTTTAGAGAAGGCTCTTTTTCAAGAAGGACGTAGTGTTAGGCTAGTAACACATAGGATTCGATTGCAGCGCTATCTGAAAAAGTTGGGATTTCAAGTAGAGTTTGTATCTCTAGTGGGGACAAATCTTAAAAAAGTAAGCAATATCGAGGTGGTGATTATTGGTGGAAGTGCTGATTCATCAGATAAAATTATAAAGATAGTAGAGAGTATTGTTTCTGATACAATAGCAGTTGTTGTAGTGCAACACCAACAAGAGCATGGAGTGATGCTATTTGATACAATTTTGCAACGAGTAAGCTCATTAAAAGTTCTCTATGCACGACAAGGTGAACCTATACTAAAGGGTTGCATCTATCTTGCACCACCATCATACCATCTTCTAGTAGAGGATGGGTGTTTTGTGTTAAGTAGTGCTCATCGTTACAACTATTCACGACCATCAATTTCGCTTGCTTATGGCTCTTTTGCAAACTACTATAAGGAGAAGCTTGTAATTATTCAAGAGTGTGGTTATTTGGATGATGGTGTCGATATACTTGAGAGTGTACAAAAGATGGGCGCTACTATTATTGTACAGCATCCAGCTGAGTGCACAGCAGATGCGATGCCAAAAAATGTTTTAAAAAAAGAGCTTGAGGAGTATCTTCTTAAGACTGATGAAATTATACTCTATCTGCAGATAGTTACTATGCAAAAAGAGCCTTCTGATTGGTTCTTTTTTTTGCTTGAGCAGATATATAAACGCTATGGTTATAAACTTTTTTATTATAAACATGAGATGATTACTAGACGATTAAAGATTTTTATGCTCAAAAATGGCATAAAAAGTGTAAAAGATATCGTTGCTCCTATTTTGTTTCACAAAGCTCTTTTTTTGAGCTTTTTGCTAGAGATATCCATTAATGTGACAGAGTTTTTTAGAGAGCCTGAATCTTTAAAAGTATTGACGCAAGTTTTTCAACAGAGCAAAAAAAATATACATCATGTAAAGGTATGGAGTGCGGGATGTAGTAGTGGTGAGGAGGCCTATTCGTTAGCGATTTTGCTTGATGCTATAGGGGTGCTTCAAAAGACACTGCTTTATGCAACTGACTTTAACAAAATTGTTCTACAGGAGGCAAAAAACGGTATCTATAGTAGTAAAAGTTATAAGCAGGCTCTCGTAAATCTTGATCAGATAGGGCTAGATATTGCGTTGGATGATTATATTCAAAAGAGTGAGCAATATTTTTTTATGAAAAAAGATATAAGGAGACATCTTCACTTTTTTGAACATAATCTTATCTCAGATGGCTCTTTTAATGAATTTGATATTATAGTCTGTAGAAATGTTATAATCTATTTTAGCGAAATGTTTCAGGAGAGAGTTTTTGGGCTCTTTTATGGTTCTTTGCGGTTTGGTGGTTATCTTCTTCTTGGAGAGCATGAAGAGATTGCAAGTCGGTATGTGCATAAATTTCAAAGAGTTGATACAGCAAGAAAGCTTTTTAAGAAGGTGGCATGATGAAGAAAAAAATTTTAGCTATTGATGATATTGATGCAAATCTCTTTACACTAAAGAGTGTTATAGAGTCGCTAGAGCCACAAAAGTATGAGGTTGTTACTGCTCTTTCAGCAGAAGAGGGGTTGGCGATTTTGCTCAAAGAGCAGATTGATCTTATTTTGCTTGATGTGATGATGCCAGAGATTGATGGTTTTGAGACAGCGAAGATGATTAAGAGTAGAAAAAAGACAAAAGATATTCCTATTATTTTTGTTACTGCTAATCGAGACGATGCAGTAATTGAGCAATGTTATCAAGTAGGTGGAAGTGATTACATCAACAAACCATTCAACCAAGTAGAGCTCATGGCACGCATCGCTTTTCATATTAAATTGCATGAAAAGGAGATGGTACTTCGATTGCGTGAAGAGGAACTCGAACATGAAGCGAATTTTGATGCCCTTACGCAGATATACAATAGACGCATGTTTGCAAACTATTTCGAGCAAAAAATTAGCTATGCAAAAGAGCAAAAATCCCCTTTTATTTTTGTCATGTGCGATATTGATCTTTTTAAAAAGATTAATGACACTTATGGGCATCTTGTTGGAGATATAGTACTTAAAGAGTTGGCACAGCTTCTTAAAAGTAGGGTTCGCAAGGGTGATATTGTTGCGCGTTGGGGAGGAGAAGAGTTTGTTTTTGTCTTTGATGTAGGACTTGAGATGGGTAAAAAGATAGTTGATAATTTGCGAAAAGATATAGCAACGACTCTGTTTAGTGAAGTTGGTAGTGTGAGTTGTAGTTTTGGTATGACAGAGTTACGAGAGGATGATAGTGTAGATACAATTATTCAAAGAGCTGATGATGCTCTCTATGAAGCAAAAGAAAATGGAAGGAATAGAGTGTGTCAGAAATAAAAAAGTATAATATTTTATGTATTGATGATAATGCAAATAATCTCTTCACGCTTAATGTGCTACTGAAGCAACTTCAAGAGATACGAATCATCGAGGCTTTAAGTGCAAAAGAGGGACTTGCTGTTGTCCTAAAAGAGGAGATTGATCTTATTTTGTGTGATGTGCAGATGCCAGAGATGAATGGATTTGAGTTTGCACAGATGCTTAAATCAAGCAAGAAGACAAGAGATATTCCTATAGTTTTTTTAACGGCTGTTTTTAAGAGTGATGAGTTTGTCCACTATGGATTTAAAGTAGGTGCAACTGATTACTTAACAAAGCCTATTGATGACAATCAGCTGCTAAACAAAATAGGACTCTATATCAAACTTTTTCGCCAAAGAGACCAAGCACTTGATAATGAAAAGCGTTTTTATAATATTGCACAGAGTATTCAAGATGGTATCTATACAATCGATACGGATGCTAAGGCTACTTTTATTAATGATGAGGCACTGCGCTTACTTGGTTATGAAAAAAATGATCTTCTTGGTAAGGTGATTCATGATTATATTCACTATAAAGATAGACATGATAACCCAATTCCTCTCAAAGCATGTAAAATAGACAAAGCGATGCACTCAGGAGAGTTTTTTAGGAGTAAGAGTGAGTATTTTGTAAAAAAAGATGGCTCTTTTTTAAAGGTATCAGTGCAAGCAACACCACTCTTTGAAGATGGTAAAATAGCTGGAAATGTGGTACTTTTTCGTGATTTAAGCATAAAAGAGAAGGTGGTAGCATTAGAAGAGGAGAGAGAAAAAACACAAGAGCAGGTCATACGCTCTATGGTGGAGATGATTGAGTCTCGTGACTCCTATACAGCTGGTCACACAAGAAGGGTAGCGCACTATTGTGTTTTAATTGCAAAAGAGATGCACTACTTAGATGAGGATATAGAGCTTTTACAAAGAGCCGCATGGCTGCATGATATTGGGAAAATATCAACGCCAGATAGTGTCTTGCTAAAGCCAGCAAAGCTTGATGCTATGGAGTATAAACTTATTCAAGAGCACCTTAATGCTGGCTATGAGCTCTTACGAAAGATAGATGCTTACAAAGAGATTGCTAAGATTATGCGAGAGCATCATGAGCGGTATGATGGAGCAGGTTATCCGCAAGGATTACAAAAAGATGAGATTCATCCACTGAGTCGTATTATGATTGTAGCAGATAGCTTTGATGCCATGACAACAAACAGGGTCTATAAACCAAGAAAGAGTGTTGCTGATGCACTTAAAGAGCTTCAGGAGTTGAGTGCTATTCAATTTCATCCAGAGGTTGTGAGTGCTGCTTTGATTGCTCTTAAGGATATTGTTATCGATGAGAATATTGATCAAGCACCAAAAACAGCACTTGAAGAGCAACGCTTTGCATACTTCTATAGAGACAGGCTTACGGGTCTATTTTTGATTGAGTATCTCTATCTTTTACTTCGTTACTCTTATAAAGATAAGAGTGTCTATCTCTATAAAATTAATCTTCGTAACTTTACAGAGTATAATAGACGCTATGGATGGAGTGCTGGTGACTCTTTTTTAATAGAGTTTGCTCATTTTTTACAAACCATTGATAGTAAAGCACTTGTATTTCGAATAGAGGGGGATGATTTTTTGTTGATGAGCGAAGAGAGAATTGAAACGATCAAAGATAAAATCAGTAGTTTTTCACCTATGCAAGGGGGTATTATCTCCTTTGAAGTGCAAGAGCGTTATATAAAAAATCTCCAAGAGACGCATCTTGAAAATATTGGAGGTTGGTAAAATAGCCTCTTTTTTTAAAATTTAAAATCTAAATTTGTGTAAAAGTAGCGACCGGGTTCATTGATAAGAAGTTTCTCTCCACTACCAGTTGCGATAAGTGTCAAATCAGCATAAGTATTACTTTGGGCATATGTTTTATTGAGCATGTTATTTATGCCAAGAGTGAGATCAAACTTTTTGTTGAGTGCATGTTTTACTTTTGCATTGAGAATTGCCCATCCTGCAAGGATTTGTTCTCCATTTTCATCGTCTATTTTTGTCCATCTATCGCTTGTCTGTAGCTCTATTGTTGCTATAGAGTTGTTGGCATACTCATAATTGAGTGTGGCATTTGCCCGAAGAGGTGCAATATCTGCTAGGTTCGTATTTGTTTGCCCCTTGAGGGCATAATCTTTTTTTCCGCGTTTATAGGAAGCTTGCAGATCGAGTGTTGCATTATCGCCAATATAGTAAGAGACACTTAGCTCTACTCCATAGATTGTTGCATCTATGTTTTCAAAGATATTTGTAGTTTTTGTTGCATTAATGTAAATATGATTTTTTAACTTAGAGTAGAAGCCTTTGATTTTTAATGTAAAGTAGTTGTTGTCTGTTTTGTAGCCAAGATCAACCTCTTGATTTTTTGTTTGATTCAGTGTTGGTGTTCCAACGAGTCCACCTTTTAAAAAATACAACTCTCTTCCATCGGGAACACGATATGCTTGTCCGATTCCTAAAAAGATTTTGTTCTCTTTGTTGAGTGCATATGTTGTAAAGATATTTATACCTAGTCCATTATAGCTATTTGATTTGTGTGCGATGTTGTTATCTTGCACGCTTGAGTGATCATATCTTGTTCCAATCTTTACATGGAAAGCGTCATACTGTTTTTGGAGTGTTGCAAAAATGGCACTATTTTTTGTAAGTGCATGATCAATACTATCTCCTAAAACTATTCCTGATAGATTATTGACATACTCACCCCTCCAAGTTCTTCTGCTTCCATCAAGTCCGATAAGTAGTTTATAAGTGTTAATTGTAAAACTATTTTTCAGTTTTACTCCTTGCATTGTCGTCCACATATGATTTGTTTTATTGTTTATTGGGTTAAGTGCTGCGTTTCTATATTCTGTACTCATTGGATGATCGACATCGGAGTAGTAGTATTGTAGATTTATATTTTTATAGATAGCAGAGATATTATCTATGTTGTAAGCTATGCTGTAGATGTTAGAGTCATCATAGATGGCATCCATTGGAGAGTTTGGATAGAGTACATTCTCACTGCGATTTGCTGTAACACTCAAGCGAAGCTCTTGATTTTTGGCAGTTGTTATAAATGCTTTTGCCATAAGAGAGTTTTTTTTGTAGGCTTGCATATCTTCATATTGTGCTTGGTATTGATTACCAAGAGGAGCACTTTTTTGCACCTGTTGTGCTAGCGTATCACTCTTAGCATTGCTATATTGATCACTCGATTCTGTTGATGCTGTAATGGAGATGCGTATAAAATCATTTCCTCCGCTACCACTTGCTCCGAATTTTTTGTAGTTCCAAGCACCAAAGCCTAAGTTGATCTGACCTTTTAGCTCTTTTGTTGGCTTTTTTGTTGTAATTTTGACACCCCCACTTAAATTTCCATACGTAGTAACATCATAAGGTCCCTCTATAACTTCAATCGTCTCAATTTGATTCGCCACTATATGCGAAATCGGAGGATCCATTCTGTTTGGACAGGCACCATATACTTTTGTGCCATCTACTTCTATGGAAATATTGTCACGTTTTTGTCCGCGGATCAAAATATCATTTGCTATACCGCTGCGACGGCTCATGCCGATACTTGGAACTGTAGTGCTGAGTGCCTCTGCAACATCTGCTGACGTTTGTGCTTTCTGTGCGACCTCTGTGATGGTTGTCGATTCAACCTCAATGGGTGGTAACGCAATATCTGATGCATACAAAGATGAGAAAAGAAGAAAAGAGAGTGATAGAGTTTTTTTCATTTTTTTGCCTTCATTTTGTAGTAGTTTGTGCAGTATCGTACAAAAAAAGTGTTACAGAAGTGTTAAGGGTACAAAGTGCTTTGAAGTTTTGCTACAATTGCATTATGAATACAAAAGAGAAGATAAAACGGATAATTCTCATAGCATTAGGATTTGCCTTGGCAGCATATTTGGTTATGAGTGGAGTGGCTATTTTACATGAAAGTTCATAGTAACGCAGTGCAGGGAACCATGTTGGCGGATTAAAACTGAGCAGTCTATACCTATGACATCTCTGTTTGTAAAAGTGTTTTGAAAGATTTGCAGTGCCTCTTCATCTTGTGAAACTCCATAGGTTGGTACTAAAACAGCTCCATTGACAAAAAGAAAGTTGGCATAAGTGGCAGGAAGTCTCTCGCCTTGAAAATATACTGCATCACACATCGGCAGAGCAATTAGCTTGAGATTTTGCTCTTTGGCTTTTAGTTGTAGCTCCTCTTCCATAAGTTTGAGTTCTTGGTAGTGTTCATCGTTTTTATTGTTACATGTAACATACATAATGGTTTTTTCATCTATAAATCTTGCAAGTGTATCTATATGTGAATCGGTGTCATCACCTGCGAGATAGCCATGATGCAAATATAAGATATCTTTGGCACCAAAGAGATCCTTGACTGTTTGTGTGATTTGTGAGGTGGTGTAGCTTGGATTGCGATTTTTGTTAAAGAGGCATGTCGTGGTTGTTAAAAGAAGACCTGCACCGTTGCTCTCAACTGCACCCCCTTCAAGGACAAAATCGATACTTTTTAGTTTACATGGAGCATACTTATGTGCAATAGCTTTTGTCATTGCATTATCTTTTGTAGCATCAAATTTGTTACCCCAGCCATTAAAAATGAAATCAAGCAGAAGGGTTTTGCCATCTTGCTCTAAAGAGAGGGCAGAGGTATCTCTTGCCCAGGTGTCATCTGCAATATAGTGTACAAATTCAAGATTTTTTTCATCACTAAAGTGTGCTTTTACTGCATCGATGTCATAAGAGATAATAAGGCATTTTTGATATCTTCTGATAGTGTTGATAATGTTGACAAATGTTTTTTGAGCTTCATCAAGATACTCTGCCCAGTCTGTATCTGCATGCGGAAAGATGATCTGTGTAAAACTCTGCTCTTCAAACTCGGCAATTAGCCTTTTTTTCTCTTTCATAGTGTATAATGCTCCCATGGCTTCCATTACATTAAACAAAAACCATTTTTTTAATAACCTTGATATTATTGCAAAATTAACTAAAACGAAAGATAAAATTGCACTCGTTTTAAAAGATAACGCTTACGGACATGGGCTTTTAGAGATTGCTGCTTTGGCAAAAGAGTATGGCATCACAAAAGCGGTAGTGCGTACCAATGCAGAAGCAAAAAAGATAGAACCATTTTTTGCGTATATTTTAGTTTTAGCAGATATTGCCCAAGAGTCAAGTGAGAAAATACGATATACAATTAATGAACTTCCAGCAATTGAAAAGTTTGCAAAAAATACAAAAGTAGAGCTCAAAGTCGATACAGGGATGTGTCGCAATGGTATCAGGATGGATGAGCTCAAAGAGGCTTTTGCTCTTTGTGCAAAGCAGGGGCTTACACTTGAAGCTATTTTTACCCATCACTCCTCTGCTGATGAGGAGAATGGATATTTTGATCTGCAAAAGAGAAATTTTCAAAAGGTGAAAGAGGAGGGAAAACGCTTGGCAAAAGAGTACGGCATTGCACCGTTGCGGTTTCACTCTTGCAACTCTGCTGCACTCTTTCGCACAGATAATTTTAAGGAAGATATGGCACGTGTTGGTATTGCAGCTTATGGTTGTTTAGCACTTCCTGCGTCAATTAGCTCTTTACATGGAAAGCATTTGCGACCTGTCTTATCTCTTTATGCAGATCGGCTCTCTTTGCGAAGAGTGCAAAAGGGAGAGCGTGTTGGTTATGGTGGAGCATTTGAAGCACTCTTTACATGTGATGTTGCAAACTATGATTTTGGTTATGGTGATGGATTTTTAAGAAGTTGCTCGCATAACTATGTGACGCCAGAGGGTATAAAAATAGTAGGGAGAATCTCTATGGATAACGCCTCATTTCTTACAAACAAAGAGCATCTGCTCATATTTAATGATGCAAGAGAAGCTGCCAAATATGCAGGTACAATAAGTTATGAAATACTTACTGCTCTAAAGCCCTATCTTAAAAGAGTTGTTGTTTGATTATATTTTTACAATCGCTTCTGCAAACATAACACCATCAATACCTAAAAGAGCCATCTCTTCTATCGCATCTTCACTATCTACATGTACTAATATTTTTGCATCAAATAGATAGTTTTCTGCAATTTTTTGGGCTGTTTTTGCCAGTTTTTGCTCTACATGCAGATAGCTTGCGCCTAAAGCAGAGCCATAAACAATCTCAGTGATACTGTTTACTTTTAGTACAAATTTTATACCATTTTCGTTGAGGTATCTAATAATGTCAAGATTTTTTTCATCAAATTCCAAATAGATCGTAGAAGATGGTGGTGTTTGCAACACACTATCTATATCAAAGAGATGATAAAATTTTTCACTCTCTATAAATCTATGACCAAAAAATAGCATTACTTCTCCTTCATTAAACACTCACGACAACAGTAGTATTTTCCATTACTAAGAATAGACTCTTGAACCTCTGCATAAACACCACAAGTCGTACACTCTACCATCTCATCAGCATCACTTTTTTTAGACTCTTTTTTTGTCACTTTTATTTCTGGTTTTGTTTTGAAAAACAAAAAGTAAATTGCAGCAATTACCGCACCGACTATAACTATTTTTAGTATCATAAATCTTCTCCTAGAAGCAAATAGTGTCTTTTGTTCGTCTCAATTATTTTATGTTGCATAGAGATATCTGCACTCATCTCATCAAAAACTTTTTCACCTTTGTAAAAGAGCAGTTTTGAGTCTGCATTGCGAAAATTTTTACTTAAATCTAAAAGCATTTTTGTATCAGTAACTGCACGTGAAGTGATAAGATCAAAAAGCTCTGGCTCCATCTCTTCGACACGTTTTTTAACAACTTTTACATTTTTAAGTTCTAAATCAGCTTTGATAAACTGTAGAAAACTTGCCCGCTTGGTTAATGGTTCTACTAATGTGACCTCTGTTTGGGGAAGGGCAAAGGCAAGTATCATTCCTGGAAACCCTGCTCCTGTTCCTATATCCATAAGTTTAGCAACTTTTGGTAAAAAAGTTACAGGAAATACGGCATCATAAATGAATTCATTGAGAGTTTGTTCATTTTTAGCACCTGTGAGGTTATGCACTCTATTCCATTGAAAAAGATGCTCTTTGTACCTTTGTACCTTTTGAAAAAAGTCACTTGGCAGGTCTATTTTGTCATGAGTGAGTGCTGTTTTTAAATCCAATAAAATATCCTCTCCTATAAGCTTTATTGCTTTGGTAAAATATGCCCCATCTGGTCACGCTTAATAGCAAGGTAGTCACTGTTGTGTCTGTTTGACTCAATGACAATGGGAACTCTTTTGACTATCTCTACACCACTAATAGCGTTTACTTTATCGGGGTTATTTGTAAGGAGCTTGATTTTTTTAATATTGTAGTGATGGAGTATAAAGGTGACAATCTCGTAGGTACGCTCATCTGCTGCAAAGCCTAACTGATGATTTGCTTCTACAGTATTGAAACCTTTGTCTTGTAGAGCG
>DQUE01000143.1 GCA_015662405.1 Sulfurimonas autotrophica
AATTATTTACTTCAAGATATCCAAGAGAGTGAATTGATGGATATAATGCAACAGTACTTTTTGAAAAATATGGGTTCTCATAGTGATTATAGAAACTTTCTCTATCTTTATGAAGTCCCGCTTATTAAGGCAGGATTAAAAAAGTATAAATCTCAAGTACAGTTAGCTGAAAGTCTAGGTTTAAATAGAAATACATTAAGAAAAAAAATAATAGAAAATAAAAAATATCTATAGGAAAAAAATATGAAAAAAATAGCGATGATATTTGCAGGACAAGGCTCCCAAGCAGTTGGTATGGGAAAAGAGTTTTATGATAATTCAGAACTTGCACGTGAAATGTTTGCAAAAGCGGGTGAAAGAATAGGAGTGGATTTTCAAGAAATTATTTTTGAAGAGAATGAAAAATTAGGACAAACGGCCTTTACGCAACCTGCTATTTTACTTGTTCAAATGATAGCATACAGACTTTTTAAAGAGGCATGTCCGGATGTAAAAGCTGAGCTTTTTTTAGGCCACTCGTTAGGTGAATTTTCAGCTTTATGTGCAGCAGGTGCTATTGATTATGTTGATGCAATTGCACTTGTTCATAAGCGAGGTGCTTTTATGCAAGAGGCATGTGACACGGTTGAAGCAGGAATGATGGCGATTGTAGGTCTTGATGATTCTTCTGTTGAGAAAATATGTACTCAGGCACAAAATGAAGGGAAAAAAGTATGGCCAGCAAATTACAATCAAGATGGACAACTTGTTGTTGCAGGTATGAAGTCTGATTTGGTTTCATTAGAGCAGACTTTTAAAGATGCGGGTGCAAAAAGAGCACTTCTGTTGAATATGTCTGTAGCTTCACACTGTGATATATTAGCTCCTGCTCAAGAACCTCTACAAGAGTTACTGCAAAAATATATTACTGATACCTTTGAAGCTCCAGTGATTTCAAACGTAACAACTAAGCCTTATAGTACACAAGCAGATGCAGTGGAGTTATTAAAAGAGCAGTTGGTAAAACCTGTAAAATATAAACAATCAATTCAGGCAATAGCACCTGATGTAGATATGGCAATAGAGTTTGGAAACGGTGTTGTTTTAAAAGGACTCAATAGAAGAATTGCCAAAGATTTAAAAACACTTAATATATCAGATATGGCATCTTTACAAAAAGTGAAAGAGGAAGTCTGCTCCTAATATGAGAGTGACACTAGCACAAACTTCACCGAAGCTAAATCGTACAAATCTGCAAGATGCTATTACATGTATAAATAGTGTGAAGGAGAGTTCAGATCTTATTGTTTTTCCTGAACTCTCTTTAAGCGGATATCTACTGCAAGATAAGCTTTTTGAAGATGCCTGGTCTTTGGATGAATTGAGCCTATTTGAAACATTAAGTAAAGATATTGACATTGTCATTGGTGCTGCATTACGAGATGGTGATGTTTTTAGAAATATGGGACTTTACTATAGCAATGGAAAACTTATCTCTAAACATATCAAAGTGCATTTACCTAATTATGGGATGTTTGAAGAGGCACGCTATTTTGAAGGTGGAGATACATTTGAAGTTTTTAGTGTACATGCTAAAAAGGTCTCGATGCTTATATGCGAAGATTTATGGCATAAGGGTGTGCATGAAGAGTTAATAGAGCTCAATCCTGATTTTATTATAGTGCTTGTGGCATCACCGGCACGCGGATTTAATGAAAATTCTTTAGAGATACAAGAGAAGTGGTATAAAATCATTACAACTGTTGCAAAAGAGTGTGATGCAAAACTTCTTTTTGTAAACCGTGTAGGCTTTGAAGATGGTTTAGGTTTTTGGGGTGGTAGCTGTGTTGTTGATAATGATGGAACTATCATACAGCAACTTCCTCTGTTTCAAGAAGCGCTCCAAACATTTACAATAGAGGAATAGATATGAAAATAGCAATTATGGGTGCAATGCCTGAAGAGATAGCACCGATATTAGAAAAAGTCAAAGAGTATAAAACAATAGAGTATGCAGGAAATAGATATTATGAAGCAAGTTATAAAGGAGTGGAATTAGTAATTGCCTATTCAAAAATAGGAAAAGTTTTCTCTACGCTAACTGCAACTACAATGTGTGCATATTTCGGTGCACAAAAGCTTCTGTTTTCAGGTGTTGCAGGAGCAATATCTTCAAAGTTAAAAGTTGGTGATTTAATTGTAGCAACAAAACTTGCACAGCATGATTTGGATATTTCTGCTTTTGGGCACCCTTTTGGATATGTGCCTGAGGGTGCCGTGTATGTTGAGGCAGATAAGGAGCTTATTGGACTTGCAAAAGAGGTTGCAAAGGAGATGGGCAAACCTTTACAAGAAGGTATTATTGCAACTGGTGATCAGTTTGTGGCAGATGAAAAGAGAAAAAACTGGATTGGTAAAACATTTCATGCAGATGCATTAGAGATGGAGGGTGCAAGTGTTGCTGTTGTTTGTGATGCTTTAGACGTGCCATTTTTTATACTACGTGCCATTAGTGATGCTGCAGATATGGATGCAAGTTTCTCTTTTGATGAGTTTTTAGAGACGAGCGCAGTTGAGTCTGCTGAATTTGTTATGAAAATGGTAGATAAGCTTGTCTGTTAAAATTTCTAAAAAAATCATGTCCAAGCTTGGCAAAACGAATGCTGAATTTCAGTTGATAGAAGAGGGTGATAAGATTCTTGTTGGACTAAGTGGTGGAAAAGATTCATTGACAATGATTCATGCAATGAAAGAACAACAGCGTCGTGCCCCTTTTGATTTTGAATTTATTGCTGTGACAGTTGGGTATGGCATGGGTGAAAATTTTGAAAAACTCTCTGCACACTGCAAAGAACATGGCATAGAGCATATAGTAAAAGAGACGCAGACTTATGATTTAGCAAAAGAGAAAATTCGTAAAAACTCCTCTTTTTGCTCTTTCTTTTCCCGTATGAGACGAGGTTATCTCTATAGTGTTGCCAAAGAGCTTGGGTGCAATAAGGTAGCACTTGGACACCATATGGATGATGCAGCAGAGAGTTTTTTTATGAATTTTATATACAATGGACAGATGCGAACTCTTGCGCCAAAATATAGAGCGCAAAATGGGCTTATTGTTATTCGTCCTCTCATTCAAATGCGTGAGCGACAACTGCGTGCTTTTGTAGAGGATAATGGCATTGAAGCTATAGGCGATGAAGCCTGTCCTGCAATGCGTTTTGATGTGAAAATGCCCTATGCAAGAGCAGAGATGAAAGAGATGCTTGCATCAATGGAAAAAGAGCATCCACAACTTTTCACATCGCTCAATGCTGCCTTTAAAAATATATCTGTTGATAGTTTTTTTATGACTGAGCGTGAGGCTTTTGATCATAAATAACGGCAGTTCTTGCAATGAAATCATGGAGTCCTCTTTTGTCTTTTCTCAAAGCCACCATGAAAAACCCTATACCAAATAGAAGAAGTGAAGGTATATAGGCTAAAGAGCGGGTAATTGCTTGTTTGTTCGTTATCTCTTTATAGGTAGTGGCGTCAACGATTTTTATATTGAAGAATCTTTTTCCAGGTGTCGCTCCTTGCCATCTGTTCCAAAAAATGATTGTTACAAGAAGGAGTGAAAACTCAAAAACCAACTCCCATGTAAAAGATGTTTGCGGTTGCGTGTCGAGTGCATGTGGATTACCACTCATAGCCAATTGTATGTTTTGTTGGTATTGTGCAAAATCAAACCAATTGCCATCACTTACAAAATAGACAATAATTCCAATAGGCAGAGCTACAAAAAGAGTGTCTAAAAAAGAGGCAAAAAAGCGAATCCAAAAACCAGCATATTTTACTTCTTTTGGCATTTTATATCCTTATTTTATTAAAACGCTACTTTATTAAACACAAAAAATAGATAGATCTAAAATCTCTCTTGAAAAGTATGAACTGTGTGTCTATACTAAAGAGTAATCCCCTTTAGTAGCTTACACATGGTAGTTTGGTGCTTCTTGTGTAATAATTACATCATGCACATGAGACTCTTTGAGACCTGCTGATGTGATCTCAACAAACTCTGCTTTTTCCCAAAATGCTTCTATGTTTTCACTTCCACAATATCCCATAGAAGAGCGAAGTCCACCCATCATTTGATGGACTATTCCTGCGATACTTCCACGAAATGGTACACGACCTTCAATTCCTTCAGGAACAAGCTTATCAGCTGCTGTTCCTTCTTGGAAGTATCTGTCATTACTTCCTTTTTGCATCGCACCAATACTACCCATTCCACGGTATGATTTGTATTGACGTCCTTGAAACATAATAGTCTCACCTGGAGACTCTTCAGTACCTGCTAAAAGTGAACCTGCCATAACAGCACTTGCACCTACTGCAAGCGCTTTTGCAATATCTCCAGAGTACTTAATGCCTCCATCAGCAATAACAGGAATACCGTGAGGACGAGCAACTTCTGCACACTCGTCAATCGCAGAAATTTGTGGGACTCCAACACCTGCAACTATACGTGTCGTACAGATAGAACCAGGACCAATTCCAACCTTAACAGCATCTGCTCCAGCCTCTATAAGTGCTAGTACTGCCTCTTTTGTTGCAATATTTCCAGCAATAACATCTACTTCTAAACTCTCTTTGATTGCTTTTACTGTGTCTAAAATACCTTTTGAGTGTCCATGCGCAGAATCAAGTACTAAAACATCAGCACCAGCGCCAACAAGTGCCTTTGCTCTATCCATCTGTCCAACACCAATGGCTGCACCAACAATCAAGCGACCAAATGCATCTTTGTTTGAATGAGGGTATTCAATACGCTTTTTAATATCTTTAATAGTAACAAGACCCTTTAAAAAGCCATCTTTATCTATAATAGGTAGTTTTTCTATTTTATTTTTATGCATAATATCAGCAGCATCATCAAGAGAGATACCTTTATCTGCAGTGATAAGAGGCATTTTTGTCATAACTTCATCCGCACGTTTGCACATATCTTTTTCAAATCGCATATCACGATTTGTTAAAATTCCAAGCAGTTTATTATGTCCATCTACAACAGGAACACCAGAGATTTTAAACTCTTTCATGAGAGCTTCTGCATCTGCTAATGTAGCATCAGGATGAACATAAATTGGGTCAATGATGATTCCGCTTTCAGATTTTTTTACTTTTTTCACTTGTTTACATTGTGTCTCTATATCCATATTTTTATGAATGATACCAATACCGCCAAGTCTAGCCATAGCAATGGCAGCACGATATTCTGTTACAGTATCCATAGCAGCTGAAACCATAGGAATTTTTAGGCTGATGTTACGAGTCAGTTTTGTTTCAAGTGAGACCTCTTTTGGTAAAACTTCAGAGTATTTGGGTACTAAAAGTACATCTTCGAATGTTAAAGCGCGTTTACGAATTCTCATGGGTATCCTTTTGCAGAGTATAAAAGTATAATAATTTTTTGGATTATACCTTGTTTGTAGTTAAAAAGAGGTAAAATCCAAAAACCTGCGTTAATGGCTGTCCCATTTTGGACATAAAAAGATTGTCTGTGAAAAGGAGAATCTTCTATAAAGACATTAAATATATATAGCATGAACAATGGGGTAAGTAATTACTTATCCTTTTTTGGTGATTTCCTGAAAAGATGATAGTTTTCAGCTTCTAACATATCTTCAACATAGCTTGCAACACATTTAGCACAGTTTGTCCAAATACCAGAAGGCAATCTGACTTCAAGTTTCTTCTTTTCACGTAATTTAATGATTTTTTTAGGAGTTAAAACTTTTGTGACAGGAGCAAAATCAACATCTGTTAAATCAATATCATCTTTATAAAAAATAGTCTGTTTTTTAAAATTTCCCCATCCTGGAATACCATCTTCTGTATAGGGAACTTCATGCCCATTTTTAAACTTTACCATCATTTTATAATGAGAATTTTCAAAAACCTGGGAGACTTTCCCTTTTCCAAATACTAAACCGTAGAGCTTGTCTTTTACTTTTACATTGTCAAAATATGCCATTTTCTTTCTCCATTTATAAAATTTGTCACCTTATTATATCAAATTTGTATTGCAGTTTGATTACATGTAATTATGCTTTATAATCCAATCTCTCTCTCTAAGCTTAATGCACCATCAAAGAGTGTCTGTTCATCATAAGCATCTGCTATGAGTTGTAATCCAACAGGCATATTATCGCTATTTTTCATAATTGGTAAAGAGAGAGCAGGAAGACCTGCAAGGTTTACACTGATTGTATAGATGTCACTCAAATACATCTGCATTGGATTTGCAAGTGCTCCAAATTTTGGTGCCACACTTGGTGCGACTGGTGATAGTATCAAGTCGACA
>DQUE01000007.1 GCA_015662405.1 Sulfurimonas autotrophica
ACAATCTGTGTATTAGATAATGCCTCCATATTCACCTGAACGCAATCCTATTGAGATGCTTTGGAGAGAAATGAAATATACATGGATGGATTTAAATGTTTTAGACTCGTTTGAAAGTTTCTATAAGCATATACAGGATATGCTTAATTTCTTTGGTTTGAAATATGACATTAATTTTTGTTAGGTACTTATAAAGAGAAAGCTATGAGTATGGATTCTCTACGAGCTTTAGTAAAACGACTCCGTGCAAAGTTGACTGGCAATCTTATTCAAAATGTTTTAGATGAAGGGTATAAGATTAATACCTAAAACATTCATTTATTAGCTATATTTTATCTGGCAGGTTAGCATTCTTTCGACTAAAACTCGTGCTACCTCAGATTTTTCATCCACTATAGTTGTTATGCCCAAATCAGACAGCATCTCTTTCTCTTCAAGGGAGACAACTTTTACTATAATATTTGCATTTTCTGCCTGCTTGAGCACTACTTCACATATAAGACGTTTTTTAGCAATATTATCGAGCGTTACTATGACAGCAGCGGCTTTTTCAGTATTAAGTGCTTCAAGTATAGCTGTTTTAGAAGCATCTCCAAGGTATGCCTCTTTCCCATCTTCTAAAGCCTCTTTTACATGTTTGTTTGAATTATCTATAATAACACAAGGTGCATCTAACTCTTCAAGATACCGCGTTACAAACTTACCAACAACACTATATCCGCAAACAATGACATGATTTTCTCTTCCTTGTACTGCAGACAAGTCCGTAGTAACATCTTTTTCTTGTATCAGTTTCTTTGTAATTTTATTAATATATGGTACAAAAAACGGTGTAACTACCATAGAAAAAATCACAACAAGCACCAATAAAGAGACTAACGTCTCATCTAAGATATGTCCAGATGCAGCAAGTGCGAAAATCACAAAAGAGAATTCACCTACTTGAGAGAGAAAGAGTGCAGTTTTTAATGCTGTTATATTGGTTGTACTTATTTGTAATAGTATAAAAATAAGCAAAGATTTCAAAAAGAAAATGAGCAAAAACAGACCAATAATCAATCCTATATGATCTACAAATAGAAGAACATCAATCTTCATTCCAACAACAACAAAAAAAGTCCCCAAAAGTATATCTTTAAAAGGGGCTATATCTGATTCTACTTTATGGTGATATTTTGTTTCAGCGATAATCATACCTGCAACGAATGCACCTAAAGAGTATGTAAATCCCATATAATATGCAAAAAGGGATGACGCCATCACAATAAAAAGCACAGAGCCCATAAACAGTTCATCTACTTCTAGTGAAGAGGAAAAATGCAACAGCCGCGTCACTACTCTTTTACCAACTGTAAATAAAACACCTATAACAACTATACCACTCAAAAGAGTATGCCATAAAATAACAAAAATATCCTGCTCCCCTTCATTTGTTAAAAAACCAATAAGAATCAAAATAGGAATAACAGCAATATCTTGAAATATTAATATTCCAGTAGCATTTTGCCCATATGCTGTGTGAATCTCTTTGGAACTTTTTAAATAAGTTAACACAATGGCCGTGGATGAAAGCGAAAAAGCAAGAGCAATAATAATAGAGGATTTTCCATCTAAAGCAAATAGGTAGTGTGCCAAAATATAGGTGATGATAGTGGTAACTCCTACTTGTAAAAAGCCATTGGTAAATATCTCTTTTTTCATAGAACCCATTCTCTCTAACGATATCTCTAAGCCTATGGTGAACATCAAAAAGACAATACCAAACTCTCCTGCCATCTCTAATTCATGCGAATGACTTGCTTCATGCAAGTCAAAACCATAGGCAATAACTATTCCCGTAAGGATATACCCTATGATTTGAGAAATACCTATTTTCTTTAAAAAAATATTAATGACTATAGAAAGTCCAAGTGCTATAACGATATAAACTAAAATATTTTGCATCTGATCACTTTCATAATTGAATAAGTGATTATACACTATAATCACGATAATATTTACTATGTGTGGAGATTTTTTCATGACTAAATTCATTTTTGTTACCGGTGGGGTGTTGAGCTCTCTTGGAAAAGGGATTACAGCTGCAAGTATCGGTACTTTGCTAAAACATGCCGGTAAGAGTGTAGGCATGCTCAAAATCGATCCATATATTAATGTTGACCCTGGCACTATGAGTCCACTCGAACATGGTGAAGTTTTTGTTACAAAAGATGGTGCAGAGACTGACCTTGACATCGGAAATTATGAACGCTTCTTGGATAAATCATTTTTAAAAACAGCAAACTTTACAACAGGGCAGGTCTACTCAAGTGTTATTGAACGTGAACGTGCAGGGGGCTATCTTGGACAGACTATTCAAGTCGTTCCGCACATAGTAGGTGAGATTGTCAAGCGTATAAAAGAGGCCGGAGAGGGGCATGACATTCTTGTTGTAGAACTTGGTGGTACTGTTGGAGACATTGAGGGTTTGCCTTTTATGGAAGCTATACGTCAAATGAAACATGATGAGGATGTTGCCGGAACATTCTTTATACATGTTACATTGATTCCTTTTATCAAAGCAGCTGGTGAGATGAAATCAAAACCAACACAACACTCTGTTCAAGAGCTTCGTCGTATTGGGATTACACCACAGATGATTATAGCTAGAAGTGAAAATGCTTTGCCAAAAACATTCAAAAAAAAGCTTGCAATGAGTTGTGATGTTTCTCCAGACAGTGTTATTGAAGCTCTTGATGCTGCAAGTATTTATGATGTACCTATGTCTTTTTTACGACAAAATATTTTAAAACCAATCGCTAAAGAGCTTGCACTTGGTGAAATTATCCCCGATATGCAAGAGTGGGACTCACTTGTCAAAAAAGTTGTACAACCAAAAGGCAAAGTTGTTATCGGCTTTGTTGGAAAATATTTAGCACTCAAAGAGTCCTACAAATCGCTTACAGAAGCACTCATTCATGCAGGTGCACATCTTGACAGCAGAGTTGAAATCTGCTGGGTAGATTCCGAAGAGATTGAAGAGAGAGGTGCACAAGCGCTACTGAGTGACTGTGATGGCATTTTAGTAGCCGGTGGTTTTGGAAATCGTGGAGTAGAAGGAAAAATCCAAGCAATAGAGTATGCTCGCGTAAATAAGGTTCCTTATCTTGGGATATGTCTTGGCATGCAGCTAACACTTGTGGAATATGCAAGAAATGTACTGCAATTAGAGGGTGCAAACTCTGTAGAGTTTGATGAAGATACACCACATCCTATGATTTATCTTATAGACAACTTTTTAGATCAAAGCGGTGGCATGCAACTCAGAACACACCATTCACCTATGGGCGGAACACTCCGTCTTGGCGAATATCCATGTGACACAAAAGAGGGTTCACTTTTACGCAAAGCTTATAGCGGTCAAAAGAGAATTTATGAGAGACACCGTCACCGTTATGAAGCAAACCCTGCCTATAGAGAAGAGCTTGAAAATGCTGGACTGCTTGTAACAGGAGAATCAAATGGTCTCATAGAAGCAGTAGAAGTAGTGGGGCACCCATGGTTTTTAGGAGTACAGTTTCATCCAGAGTTTACATCGCGTCTGCAAACACCGAATCCTTCGATTCTAGCATTTGTCACTGCCAGTTTGAATGCTGAATAATACACCACATCTTACAAAAGCAGACCTTTATGAACTCCTCTCACAAAGGTTTGACACCCAAGACAAAAAGCTTTCCCAGATCCCAAACCCAGAACTACTTCACGACGCAAGCAAAGCCGCAAAAAAGATTGCACAAGCCATACGCACCAACAAACGTATAACGTTAGTAGGTGACTATGATGTTGATGGTGTCAGCTCTACTGCAATTGTTGTAGAGTTTTTCAAGCAGATTCCTTATCCACTTGAAGCTATCATTCCAAACCGTTTTACTGATGGCTATGGGGTGAGCCCTACAGTTTTGCAAAGAGTGGATGCTGATGTAATTATAACTGTTGATAATGGAATCTCTGCCATAGAAGCAGCTGATATCTGCAAGCAACGAGGAGTTGATTTGATTATTACAGATCATCATACTCCGGGTGATGTTTTACCTGATGCTTATGCTATTGTTGATCCAAAACTTCCTACATGTAACTATCCTTTTAAAGAGATATGTGGAGCAGAAGTTGCCTGGCTGTTACTTGGACTTGTGAAAAAAGAACTCGCACTTACTATTGATATGAAACAGTTTTTAGATATCTTAGCTATTGCCGTCATTGCCGATATTATGCCTTTAGTCAATATAAACAGAACAATTGTCAAAGAGGGGCTTAAACTCATTATGCACTCTAAGAGACCTGCTAGTATTATCATCAGAGACTTTTTAAACAAATCCAAAATCACAAGCGAAGATATTGCTTTTACCATAGCACCACGCATTAACTCTGCGGGACGCTTAGAAGACGCCTCTATAGCACTTAACTTTTATACGGCACCTGATACACACACAGCATATAAACAGTTTGAACTTTTAGGAAAGCTCAATGATTTACGAAAAGCAACCGAAGCACAAACGACACAAGAAGCAATGCACTCTGTCAATGAAAATGACAAAGTTATCGTTGTCTCGGCAAAAGGGTGGCATGAGGGTGTTGTTGGCATTGTTGCCTCTCGTCTCGTTGATAAATTTGGACGCCCTGCCATAGTTTTAAGCATCAAAGATGAAGAGGCAAAAGGGAGTGCAAGAAGTATCGGTGATGTCAATATATATGAGCTAATAAAAGAGAATGAACAGTTGTTAACGAAGTTTGGTGGACATAAAATGGCTGCAGGACTCAGTTTACATGTAAAGGATATAGAAGCATTTACAAAAGCCATAAATGCAAGTGCACAAAAAATTCCCGAAGATAATTTTATACCAAAAGAGCAGATAAGTGGAGTCTTAGCAAGTGAAGATATAGATACAGAACTGTTGCATCTGCTTGAGCAGTTTGAACCCTATGGAGAAGCAAATCTTCGACCAACTTTTCTTATAAAAGATGCAGAGGTTGTAAGCATTAAGCTAATGGGCGCAGATAAAGCACACTCCCGCATTGAAATTAGGCAATATCCACATCAAAGAGCAACACTTGAGCTTATTGCTTTTCGACGTGTTTTTACAATGCCTGAAGATAGAAAGATAACATGTAGCTACTCTGTAGTCAAAAATGAGTTTAATGGTAGAGTCTCTGCACAACTGCTAGTTAAGAAGATTTTCTAAACATCTGTATGCCAAAGATTATTGCGTGCCAAAAAGTCCGCTCTCAAGTCCTTGCGCTACAAACCTTTAGCAACAACACTATTGCAGTTAGCACAAAACTCCATGGCATTGAAATTTTTCAAGCAGATAGTTGCCAAAGCAAACAGATACTCTCTATTGCCCAAATAAGTGCTAAAACGACTGCTATTGCCATGCATCCGACTAAGCACTTATGTGCAGTTGCAAATGAGGAGACAATATATATCATCTCCTTAACAAATAGAGCACTTTTACAGACTATTTATACCAAAAACGGCACAATTACTCTTCTTCAATTTATGCCTAACACTCCCTATCTTATTGGTGCAACAGCACAGGCAAGAGTTATGCTCTATCGATATGACGCTCATATGGAGCTATCACGTCTCTTTTCATCTCCTTATAGCAATACAAAAACACAAAACAACTATATCCATGCTGTTGCTGTAAGCAAAAACTATATAGCCGCTAGTAGTAATGGAGGGGTTGTTCGTGTAATTTACTGCAACTCATTTAAAGAGATAAAAAAAATTACTCTCTCAAAAGTGTGTGTGGAGAGTC
The DNA here is from genome assembly GCA_015662405.1 of Sulfurimonas autotrophica. Classification (GTDB taxonomy): domain Bacteria; phylum Campylobacterota; class Campylobacteria; order Campylobacterales; family Sulfurimonadaceae; genus Sulfurimonas; species Sulfurimonas autotrophica_A. The sequence continues at coordinate 5,799 of DQUE01000007.1, forward strand.
TAGCTATCATTGATGAGCAAATACTCCTCTTTGGCAATAGACAGGGCACGCTCTATCTTACATCACTTGAAAATGATAAAAAAAGTAGTGCATTGCATATGCCTTTTATAGAGATAAAAAATATTCTTCATTTTCCTCAAAGCGATTTTGCTCTCGTTAGTGGTCAGTCACGAAGCATAGCACTTGTCAATATAAGAACAAAAAAACTCATCACTCCAAAATATATCACATTTGATGCAGAGGTAGAGAGTATGGCCTTTAGCTCCCAAACCATGCTCGTCGTTATTTTAAAAAATAGACACATGCAGTTAGTAGAGTTTGCAACGCTCAATGATCTTACAACATGTATAGTGCAAAACAATATTGTCAAAGCTTTTGAAATCATCAATGCTGATCCACGATTCCAAGGGACAAAAGAGCATAAAAGAGTCGAAGCACTCTATGAAAAGCTCTACACAAAAGCATTCACCTCCCTTATAAACTCCAACAAACAAGAGCTACAAGAGGCGTTAGTTGTTATCAAACAGATAGATTCTAAAGCAGATAGCATCACTCTTTTGTTCAAAGCTTACAAAAATTACGCAAAATTCAAACAGTTGCATTTAGAAAAAAAATATGCACTTGCCTATACACTCAGTGAAAAATTTCCGCCACTACAGTACACACCTCAATATAAAAAGATGGAAGCTGATTTTCAAAAAGCCTATACTTTTTCACAAAAACAGATACTACTCGGTCATTTGGATGCTGCTAAAGATGCTCTTTTACCCTTTATAACAGTTTTAGCAAAACGTCCACTTATCAGCCTTTTATTGCGACAACACAAGGAGTTTCTAGCATTTTTACAAGCACTCCAAAATAAAAATTATAAGCGAATTGATGCAATAGTAACAAAAAATGAAGTTTTTAAAGATATACCAGCTTACTCTTCTCTTCTACGCTCGCAAGAGTCTCTTTTAGAAAACATCAAAAATAGCATAGATAATGCAGATCCAGATAAAGCTATAAAACAGTTAGAGTCGCTAGAGTTCTTTCCATGTAACAAAGCGCTAGCAAAAGAGCTCTATGCATATGCTTTGTGTGTAAAAAAACTGCTCCTTCATTATAAAAACAATGACTTTAAAAAATGTTATGAACTCATCGATAAAGAGAGGAGTCTGCAAAATATTACAATTGCCAAACTTCTTGAGAAACATTGGCAAAAACTTATGAATACATGTGAACAATACGCCCTTGCAGGTGACATTCAAAGCATAAAAGAGAGACTCGGTGAACTGATGACTCTCCCTTTACGAGCTAAAAGAGTGGGAGATCTGCTACGATTGAGTTTTTTTGTCAAAATAAGACAGCTCATACATAAAAACAAATTTCACAATGCTGAAAATATCATCTACTCTTACATAGATATTTTTGGCATAGACAAAGAGATACAAAACATTATGCAATATTTTGAAAAATATACAACAAAAAAGCTTGCTATAACCCATAAACAGAATGAAAAGCGCTCTTGGGAAAGTTGGTTTATGACATAAGCGCGATAAGCTCTTGTGTTGTTTGCGTAAAGTTTGTTTGTGTTGCAGCATCTTGTGTTATAAAGGCCTCCATAGCTTCTTTCTTATCAATAGCCTCATCAAGTTCACTATCACTCCCCTTGGCGTATGCACCTATTCGAATAAGCGTTTCATTCTCTTTTAACAAGGTGTACAAGCGTCTAAACTTCATAACCGCCTTTAGATGTTCAGGTGTTATAATATCACTCATGACCCTTGAGGCAGAGTTTAAAATATGTACAGGGGGATAGATTCCAAAATCTGTCATTTCTCGTGAGAGTACAATATGCCCATCTAAGATAGAGCGTGACTGATCAGCAATAGGATCACTCATGTCATCACCTTCAATCAAAACAGTAAAAAAAGCGGTAATACTTCCTTTTCCCTCCTCTTTTCCTGCACGCTCCATCAACTGTGGCAGAAGTGTCAAAGATGATGGCGGATAGCCCTTTGAAGTTGGTGGTTCACCAAGAGCGAGACCTATTTCACGCTGTGCCATTGCAAAGCGTGTCACAGAGTCCATAATAAAAAGTACATCTCTTCCTTGATCCTTAAAGTACTCAGCAACACTCATAGCTGCAAAAGCACCATATTTTCGCATTAAAGGAGAGTCATCTGATGTTGCTACGACAACAACTGTATTAGTGAGATCTCCACCAAGATTTTTCTCTATAAACTCTGGGACTTCACGACCACGCTCACCTATAAGTGCTACAACTTTTATAGGGGCATCTGCTCCGCGGACAATCATACCCATCAGCGTTGATTTTCCCACGCCACTGCCTGCAAATATACCGAGTTTTTGCCCTTTTCCACAAGTAAGTAATCCATCAATCGACTTTACGCCTACAGAAAAAACTTCATCTATCATACCGCGTTTCATGGCGGCTATTGGGGGTTTTATAATTGGTGCAAGTTTTGCCTCTTTTATGCTCCCTTTGCCATCAATAGGGCGCATAAATGGATCTACCACTCGTCCAAGTAAAGCAGATCCAACAGGAATATTTAAACCCGTAGCGTCCAAAAGTACTTTATCACCAGAGCGAAACCCTTCAACAAAAGAAAAGGGTGTAATATAAAAGAGATCGGCATCTATCTCTGTGACCATACCTACTGTCTCTTGTCCTGTTGTATCTGAGACAATCTTTACCATATCACCAATGCTTACATGGAGACCTTTTGCAATAATAATTGTTGCATTAATTTTTACAACTTCTCCAAAAGAGACCGAATAGTTTCTATTTGCAAGTTTCTCTTTGAGGGATGAGAGTGACATCTTTTAGTATCTGTTTCCCGTAGGAGAGTTAATAAGTGAAAAAAATTCACTTCTTGTTTTCTCATCTTTTTTAAAAAGTCCGCGAAGTGCTGAAGAGGTTGTTGTTGAGTTTATCTTCTCTACGCCACGCATCTCCATACACATATGACGTGCCTGAATAACAACACCGACACCTTGTGGTGCAATCGTATCCATAATTGCATCAGCAATTTGCTCTGTCAACTGCTCTTGAATCTGCATGCGACGAGCAAAAACATTGACAACACGAGGAATTTTTGAAAGTCCTACCACCTTTCCATCAGGAATATAGGCTACATGGACACGCCCAATAATGGGTAAGAGATGGTGCTCACATGTAGAGTAAAACTCGATATCTTTTACCAAAACCATTTCATCATTGCTTGTTGTAAAAAGCGCTTTTTTTAAAATTTCTGCTGGATCTTCTTTATATCCACCATAAATAAATTCATACGCTTTTCGCACGCGCAGAGGTGTATCGATCAAACCCTCACGACTCGGGTCTTCTCCAACGTAGCGCATCATTACCTTTACTGCATTTTCAAATTCATTATTTCTATTATTATCTGACAAAACTATACCTTTTCAAGTTTTTAATGAATAAAAATATTTGGAACGATGAGTGGATATTTTTTCATTTTTCTAAAAATATGTTTTCTAATAACCTGACGCAAATCCCCTTCCAAAACTTTGGGACTTCCTATAAGTCCTGGTTTCATATTAATCAAAAAGTTCTCTAGAATCTCTTCTACCTCTTTAGCAAAAGCTTTATCCTTCTTATCAGCCACTAAACCAAAAGATGTCACTTTTGGTTTGTCCATCATTCTTCCGGTTTGTTCGCTGATTTGTGCAACTATCATTACAACACCATCTGTCGCAAGTCTTTGACGATCTAAAACTATATCATCTTCAATTTCATAATTGTTTTGATTGTCAATATACGTTTTTCCAGTTTTGACAGTTTTTACTTTTCTCATATATTTTGGTGCTATCTCTATCTGCTCTCCATCTGTCATTAGTAAAATGTTTCTCTCTGGAATACCACACATCATACCTGTCTCTTTATGCTTCATAACATGATTATACTCCCCATGAATTGGCAAAAAGAATTTAGGATTGACAATACGAAGCATTAATTTTTGCTCCTCTATAGATGCATGCCCTGAAACATGGATATCTTTATCATATGCAATTTTAGCCCCACATTTTTGTAAATGGTTGAGCATTTGGGAGATAGAGCCTTCATTACCTGGAATTGCTCGAGAAGAGAGTACAATTAAATCATTCGGTTTGATTCTAATATGTCTATGCTCTCCAATTGACATTCTAAAGAGTGCTGAATTCCCTTCTCCTTGTGAACCAGTTGTCACAATGAGAACATCTTTATCACTCATATGTGCTACCTGATCTGGTTCTACAAATATATTTTTTGGTAATTTGATATAATCATACTGCATTGCCACTTCAAGGTTACGCTCCATAGAGCGTCCAATAACACAGATTTTACGTCCATATTTGATACCATATTGAATTGCTTGATATACACG
>DQUE01000090.1 GCA_015662405.1 Sulfurimonas autotrophica
CAATTCAGGCAAAAGCAATTCCTGCTATTTTAGAAAAAAAAGATATTTTAGCAGGCGCACAAACAGGTACAGGTAAAACTGCAGGATTTACACTGCCACTTTTAGAGTTACTTTCACGTAAAAAATCATCAAAACAAAAACATAAAGTACGCGCTTTGATTCTAACACCGACACGAGAACTTGCACTGCAGGTGGCAGAAAATGTAGCACTCTATGCAAAACATACACCTTTTCAATCAACTGTAATCTTCGGTGGTGTAAAAATCAACCCACAAATTGCCCAACTGAGAAAAGGCATCGATATAGTTATCGCAACACCAGGGCGTCTACTTGATCACATCTCTCAAAAAACAATAGATCTACGCGAAATAGAATTCTTGGTGCTTGATGAAGCCGATAGAATGCTAGATATGGGCTTTGTCAATGACATGAAAAAAATCGTCAACATCATCCCAAAAGAGCGTCAAACGCTGTTGTTTTCAGCAACTTATTCTAATGCCATCAAAAAACTCTCAAATCAGTTTTTAAAATCTCCGACACTTATTGAAGTTGCACGGACAAATGCATCAAACGCCATTGTAAAACAGAGTATTTACCCTGTCGATAAAGCAAAAAAAAGAGAACTTTTAATACATCTTATAAATGAAGGAAAATGGCAACAAGTACTTGTTTTTACACGTACAAAACACGGTGCCAACAAACTCAGTGGACAGCTTGAACAAGAGGGAATCTCTTCTGTTGCTATTCATGGAAACAAAAGCCAAAATGCACGAACAAAAGCACTTGCAGACTTTAAAAAAGGAGATGTTCGTGTTTTGGTGGCAACAGATATTGCAGCACGCGGTATTGACATTGACCAACTCCCTCATGTCGTAAACTTTGAACTGCCAAATATCAGTGAAGATTATGTGCATCGCATAGGGCGAACAGGACGTGCCGGTAATAAAGGTGAAGCTATTTCACTTGTTTGTGTAGATGAAGAGGAGTTTTTGCGAAATATAGAAAAACTTATAAAAAAAGATATACAAAAAGTATGGCTCAAAGGCTTTAAACCAGATCCAAGTATAAAAGCAGAACCTATTAATATGGGTGGAAATCGTGAGGCTAGAAATAAGCCAAGAGGAAACCCCCATAGATCAAGTGCCAACAGAAGCAGAGCAAGAAGATAAACTCTTCTCAAGCTTTTGTAGCTCTATATAGCTTCTTTTAACCTCCAACCCTTTGATCTATTCCCAATATCGATTACTCAAAAAGTGGTGAATTTGACTTACACAAAATATGCAACGTTCTCCATAGTAACCGTTGTACATTAAAAGAAATAAAAAGTTGAAATTTATATACCTAATTGATAAAGTTTTTTTCTCTCGCTTGAGCCTGCAATATTGAGCTGTTTTCTATATTTTGCTATGGTTCGTCTCACCATTTTTACTTTGAACTTCTCTTCTATCAAGGCTAATAGCTTCATATCACTTAAAGGTTTTTCTCTACTTTCTTGTTTGATAAGCTCTGTCAAATACTCTTTTATAGCAGCATTGCTGACATCTTCATCAATGGCGGTCGTAAAAAACTCTTTCATAGCTAAGATACCTCTATTGCAGGCTATATATTTGTTTGCAATAGCTCGAGAGATCGTTGAAGGGTTATGTCCAAACTCATCAGCAAGCGTTTTGAGTGTCAAAGGCATAATCTGTCCACCTGTAAAAAAATCATACTGATACTCAACTATCATCAGCCCTATTTTATAGAGTGTTGCTTTTCTCATATCAAGAGCATCAACCAAACTTTTTGCCTCTTTAATTTTTTGCGTAACAAATTCATGCTCCACTTTGTATGCATTGTCTATATTTATAACGGGATAATAGGCATCATTGAGTTTTACTTCAATTTGCCCTTCATCGTTGAAATATATCATCAAGTCAGGTATTATCTGTGCAGAATCCTCTTGATATTCGATATTTGGCGGATTTTTAAATCTGGAAAGGATATGCATGACTTCAGAAAATGTTTCCTCCTTTGAATAACTATGAATATTTTGCATATCATTTATGATTTGCACAGCCAGGTTGTATGCCTTATCACTTATTTGGGAATTATCGAGTTGAAATAAAAAAGACTCCGCCAAATTTTTAGCACCTATACCTACAGGCTCTACATGTAAAAAACGCAAACGGATCTTTTCAAAAGTTTTTTCATCTATACTGTTTTTTTTACAAAACTCCTCTGTGTTACCATCATAGTAGCCATATTCATCCAAATTTTCAATGACAAATAAAGCTACTTTTTGTGAAAGGGGTGTAGGAAAAAGTGGCGCACCTATTTGCTCATCCAAAACATCATAGAGTGTTCGGTTTTGAATTGTAAGCGCTTCTATCTGTTCTGTTCTTGAGTTACTTACACTACGAGAAATTATCTTTCTTGGAATCTTTTTTTCAAAATCCTCTTCAAAGCCAGATTTTACTTCTATGACTGGATTTGCTTCAACAAAAGGAGCCATAGCTTCACCCAAATCAGATAAACTTGCATGGAGTATGGGAAGCCAATTACGCAGAGTATTTGAGAGCTTATGCTTTGTCTCAACTCCCTGTGTCTGTCTTAATACTCCCATAGTTTTATAAATTCCTAAAGCTTAAAGCTCTCGCCGAGATAATGCGTGCGGACATCTTCATTTTGTCCAATCTCATCACTTGTTCCTTGTGCAAGGAGTTCACCCGATTTGATAACATAGACTCTGTCACACACATCAAGTGTTTCACGCACATTATGATCTGTTATAAGAACACCTATGTCATAAGAGACCAACTGATGTATAACTTTTTGTATATCCATAACCGCAATAGGGTCAACTCCAGCAAAAGGCTCATCAAGTAACAAAAATTTTGGTCTGTTAACAAGTGCACGCGCAATCTCAACACGACGACGCTCTCCACCACTAAGAC
>DQUE01000117.1 GCA_015662405.1 Sulfurimonas autotrophica
CTCTTTGAACTTTTTGCTACAGATGAAGTCGTGATGATTGCCTCAAGTGGAACAGGAGCTATGGAAGCAACTGTTGTGAATCTTTGTAAAAACACGCTGTTAAATGTCAATTCTGGAAAATTTGGTGAGCGTTTTGGCAAAATTGCAAGAGCACATGGACTCAAAAATGTTGAGATAAAAAATGAATGGGATACGCCTGTAAGTGTTGAAGAGGTCGTTACTGCCATAGAGGCTAACAGTGATATCGATGCGATTGCTATTCAGATAAGTGAGAGTGCTGGTGGTCTTCGTCACCCTGTTGAAGCGATTGCAGAGGCTGTGAAAAAAATCAATCCAGAGATTATGGTTATTGCAGATGGTATTACAGCAGTAGGTGTTGAGCAAATCGATGTAACAAACATTGACGCACTTATAGCAGGAAGTCAAAAAGCACTTATGTTGCCTCCCGGACTTGCAATTATTGGTCTCTCAAATGCAGCAGTAGAGAAGATAGGCGAGGGTGTAGGGTATTATTTTAATCTTGCTTCTGAGATAAAAAAACAGCGTCAAAACACAACAGCATATACTGCGCCAACAACACTCATCATAGGGCTTTTAGAGGTTTTGGAGACTATTGCAGGTCAGGGTGGACTTGATCTACTCTATTCTAACACAGCAAGACGTGCAAAGGCAACAAGAGCAGCATTAGAGGCGATTGGGTTACATAGCTATCCTAAGGTACCTGCAAAAAGTATGACAACGATTGATGATAAAGATGCAGCAAAAATTCGCTCAGCTTTAAAAGAGGAGTATGGTGTCAATGTTGCTGGTGGACAGGATCATCTCAAAGGGAAGATTTTTCGTATCAACCAAATGGGCTTGATTGCACCGCATGAATCTATTTGGGTTGTCAATGCCATAGAGCTTATTTTACACCGTCGTGGACGTTTTAAATATGCTGGAGTTGCTTCAAAAGTTTTTAATGAAGTCTATTTTGCAACAGCATTAGAGAAAAAAGAGATATAAGATGATACTTGAACATGAAATTCCAAATGGTTCAAAACTTTACTTTGGTAAATCTGCAAAACTAAAACGCCATATTGAAAATATTGCAAGTGAAATACTCGATAGAAATGGATACGAAGAGATTGTAACGCCGATTTTTTCTTATCATCAACATAAAAGTATTGCAGATGAGAGAGAACTTATACGTATAAATGATGAGAAAAATAACGCTTTGTCTCTGCGTGCTGATTCGACTATTGATGTTGTTCGTATTATCAAAAAAAGATTAGGAAGTAATACTAAACAAAAAAAATGGTTTTACATTCAACCTGTATTTACTTACCCTACAAGCGAGCAGTATCAAGTAGGTGTTGAGTTTATGGGAGAAACAAAGCTCTCTAGTGTTGCAGGTTTGGCTTTAGAAATTTTTGAGTGTTTACATGTAAAGCCTTTGATGCAGATTTCAAACATAAAAATACCTGAACTTTTGGTTGCAATGTTTGATGAGTTAGAAATAGATGATTTTAGACATATCAATATAGATAAGTTTTTGCATCTTAAAGTTGAATGGCTCAGTGAACTTGTCTATTTGCAATATGTTGATCAGATAGATGATATTATAGACAAAGTGCCACAATCTATTAAAGTTGAACTGCAGAAAATGAAAGAGTTGTGTGCAGAGATTGCCTGTGATAATGCTGTTTTAGCACCAATGTATTATGCGAAAATGCTCTATTATGATGAGCTCTTTTTTCGATGTATCGTAGGGAATGAAGTCTATGCCCGTGGTGGAAGATATAAAGATGCAGAGTTGACATCTGTAGGATTTGCAATTTATACAGATACTTTGTGTGAAGCTTTAGAACAATAGAGGAAAAGAGAGAATATGTATAAAAACAAAGCAGATGTAATTGTAGGGATACAATGGGGTGATGAGGGAAAAGGAAAAATAGTTGATAAATTAGCACTTGAGTATGATATGGTTTGTCGTTCGCAAGGTGGACATAACGCAGGACATACTATCTGGGTTGATGGTGTCAAATATGCCCTGCATCTCATTCCATCGGGTGTTTTAAATCCAAAAGCGATTAATGTTGTTGGTAACGGCGTTGTGCTTTCCCCCTCTTCTATTATTAAGGAGATGGAGCAGTTTGAAGGACTTGAGGGGCGTCTTTATATTTCAGACAAGGCTCACTTGAACCTTTCATATCATGCAGCTATTGATCAGGCAAAAGAGAAGCTCAAAGGTGATAAAGCAATTGGTACAACAGGAAAGGGAATCGGACCTGCTTACAGTGACAAGATAAACCGTATAGGGCATCGTGTTGGTGAGCTTTTAGATCCTGAGAAACTTTGTCAGAGTATTTTAGACTATTTTGCACTCAATAAGCCTATTTTTGATGTCATGGATTTACATGCACCAAAAAAAGAGGAGCTTTTGGCAGAACTTACGCAATATAAAGAGAGACTTGCACCTTTTATTACCGATACAACACAGATGGTATGGCGTGCTTTAGATGATGAGAACAAACGTATTTTGCTTGAGGGTGCACAAGGTACTCTGCTTGATATTGACCATGGTACTTATCCTTATGTGACGTCATCTGCAACAGTTAGTGCAGGAGCATGTACTGGACTTGGAATTAATCCAAAAGATATTGGAAAAGTGACAGGAATTGTCAAAGCATACTGTACTCGGGTAGGTAATGGACCATTTCCAAGTGAAGATTTAGGCGAAGATGGAAAACGTCTTGGTGAACAGGGGCATGAGTTTGGAACAACTACTGGTAGAGCAAGACGCTGTGGCTGGTTTGATGCAGTAGCAACACGCTATGCTAGTCGTTTAAATGGTTGTGATGAGTTAGCACTCATGAAACTTGATGTACTTGATGGTTTTGATGAGGTAAAAGTTTGTGTTGCCTATGAATACAAAGGTAAGATGATAGACTACGTGCCAGTTGATTTAGAGAATGTCAAGCCAATCTATAAAACATTCAAAGGCTGGGATAACTCTGTAGGTGTAAGAAGATTTGAAGAACTTCCTACTTCTGCACAAGATTATGTAAAACTGATTGAAGAGATAAGTAAAACAAAAGTCGGTATAATTTCTACATCACCAGAGAGAGATGATACGATAATCCTCTAACAGGAGATGTAACAATGAAAACACGGTTCACCTCTTTAGTACATGTAAAGAAAAATATGGTGCAAAAGAGTGAACGCATTGTACAGCAAGCTAATGAAAATTGTAAAAAGGCACAAGAGGCCTTAAGAGGCTCTCTATCAGATCTTCAAAACATCACTCTTGCCTCTCATGGAAAAATAGCGCAACTTTTGGCAAATCGAACGCTTATAGAGGCACAAAGATCGATGATACAGCATAATAAAGATTGGTTGGAGTATGCAAATAGTGAACTGAAAGCAGCAAAAGAACAGCTCAAAAAAGATATGATAGAGTATGAAAAATACAAATATCTAGAGTATGAAGAGATTCAAAAAGCACTCAAAAAAATGAAGATTCAAGAGAGCCGTGATTTAGATGAGGTTGCTTTAATGACACATACCAACAAAAACAAGGAATCTTCTTGAACTATGTTTTACTAGTGACACTACTCTATTCTACTCTTTTTTCTATGCAACATAGTGATAAAATTTTTGAATGTACAAAAATATTTAAAGAGAGAAAAAATGAACTTTTGGTTGAACTAGAACGTATAGATGAACAAAAACAGGCACTGAGTGCACTAAAAACAGCCACAGAAGAGCTGTTAAAGAAAAAAGAAGAAAAACTGGCATTGAGAGAGGAAGCTCTCAATGCCAAACTTGCAGAAGTAAGCCAAAAAGAGAAAAATATAGCAGCGATGCTTGAAAAAAATAAAAAAATTTTAGAAGAGTTGAAATCTATTAAAATGAGTAAAATATCGCAAACATTTGCAAAAATGAAAGCAGGTGCAGCAGCAAATGTGCTCTCTAGCATGGATGCCAAAGAAGCCGCATCAATTTTACAATCACTCAAACCAAAAGTTGTGGGAAAAATATTAACAAAAATGGAACCGAAAAAAGCATCAGACTTAACACAACTATTAGCTAAATAGTTGTAAAATATAAAAAATTAATCAAGAAGCAGGTCAAACGCATGAAAATATCACTCAAAACTACTCCTCACATAGCAAATAAAATCGCAATTGATTTAAACAAAAGTGGTGTTGTTACAATGACAAAAGGGCTTGAAAGTGTTACTAAAGAGGCACAAAAAGTCTTAGAAGAGAATATAAAAAAAGAGATGGTTCTTGAAAAAAAAGTGAATGAGATATGTGAGGAGAATGAAGAGGAGATTGAATTTATGCTTGCAGATGAGAGGCAACTTTTTTTTATGATAAAAAAGAAATTAGCTCCTGAGTATGGAGTGATTTTAGATTATGAAGAGCGCTACTCCGACATTTCTCATAAAATATTAGATGAATTATATGAAGAGGATTTGATTCACTTTGATGTAACGGAAAACCGCATAAAAAATATTATTTACAATGCTATAACATCATTTATTGCAGATTCTTCAGAGATAGAAGATGCTGTAATGGAGAAAATACGCTCCTATAAAAGAAAATTTATTCCTGGAACAGATGAGTTTGAAATCTTATATGAAAAACTCTACAAAGAAGAGTTAACAAAAAGAGGAATGGAGTAGCGTCATGAGCAGTTCAATGAAAAAAGTCTGGATATATTTAGAAAATGGTACTTTTTTAGAGGCAAATAGCTTTGGTGCGGAGAAAACAGAAGTAGGTGAAATTGTTTTTAATACCTCTATGAGTGGTTACCAAGAGATTATGAGTGATCCTTCATATGCTGGACAATTTGTTACATTTACTATGCCAGAAATCGGGAATGTTGGTGTAAATGAGCAGGATATGGAGAGTGCAAAAGCACATGCCAAAGGGATGATAGTAAGAAAATACCAAGCTCGCTATTCAAACTTTAGAGCTGAAAATTCATTGCACAACTTTTTAGTTGATAATGATGTGATGGGAATTTGTGATATTGACACAAGATATGTAACAAAAATGCTCAGAAAAGAGGGCTCGATGATGATGGTTGCTTCAACACAAGTGAGTGATAAAAAAGAGTTACAAAAGATTTTAGAGAATTCTCCTCGTATTGAAGATATCAATTATATTGAGCAGGTAAGCACAAAAGAGCCATACCGACATACTTCAGGCACTTTTTCTTACAGAGAATTCAAATATAATACAGCGCCAAAAGCAGAGGCAAAAATTGTTGCAATAGATTTTGGTGTAAAAAGAAATATTTTAAATGAATTAGTGAGTGCTGGTATAGAGGTAGAAGTTATTCCAAATGATTTTATTGCTGAAGATTTAATAGAAAAATATAATGCAAAGCTTATAGATGGCGTGTTTTTGTCAAATGGTCCAGGTGATCCGCTTGTACTAAAGAGAGAACAAGAAGAGATTAAAAAGCTTATAGAAGCTAAAGTGCCAATGTTTGGTATCTGCTTAGGGCATCAACTCCTCTCGATTGCACATGGATATGATACCTTTAAACTAAAATTTGGTCATCATGGTGGAAACCATCCTGTGAAAAACCAACAAACAGGTCTTATAGAGATTACCGCACAAAACCATAACTATAATGTACCTGATAGTATCACGGCGATTGCATCTGTGACACATACAAATCTTTTTGATGGAACAATTGAAGGGTTGCGCTACAATGACACTCCTACCTTCTCTGTACAGCATCATCCTGAAGCGTCTCCTGGTCCAAAAGAGAGTAGCTATATATTTTCAGAATTTCTCTCTCTTATCAAGCGATAAGGAAGAGAATATATAACTCTTTCCTCTCTCATACTGCAAAAACTTTCAATTAACTTAAAAATAGCTAAATTTCCAAAAGTAAACAAAAAGATAATAAATGTACAGATTTTATGCAAAATTAAGATTATTTAAACAAATCTATTGTTAATATACAAGAGTTGATTGGTCTTTTAGGTGCAAAAAAACATTTAAAAGGCTTAATTGCTTTGAATCTTAAGGAGGCTATATATGGAGAATCGTCCATTAGAGTACGACTATACGGTTGCAAAGATGTTTATGGTGACTACGATTGTTTTAGGAATCGTAGGCATGGGCATTGGTGTATTTATTGCATTTGAGCTTGCATTTCCTGAACTGAATACAGTTTTTGGTGCTGGTTTAGCTGAATATACAAACTTTAGTCGTCTTCGTCCACTGCATACTGATGCAGTTGCGTTTGGGTTTACACTAAGTGGTATTTTTGCTACTTGGTATTATGTTGGTCAGAGGGTACTTAAAGTATCTATGGCAGAATCAAAATTTTTGATGTTTATTGGAAAGCTGCAGTTTTGGCTCTATGTGATTGGTGTTGCTGCAGTAGTTGTTTCTCTATTTATGGGAATTACTACTTCAAAAGAGTATGCTGAGTTTGAGTGGCCAATTGATATTGCTATTGTAGTGGTATGGGTACTATGGGGTATAAGCATATTTGGTTTAATCGGTATTCGCCGTGAAAAATCATTATACATTTCTATTTGGTATTATATTGCTACATTTTTAGGTGTGGCTATGCTTTATCTATTTAATAATATGGAAATACCTACAATGCTAGCGACATCTCCTGCGGGCGAGACGGGTATTGGTGCATGGTATCACTCTATCTCTATGTATGCAGGTACAAATGATGCGTTAGTGCAGTGGTGGTATGGACATAATGCAGTTGCATTTGTATTTACAGTACCTATTATTGCGATGATTTACTACTTTTTACCAAAAGAGTCTGGTCAAGCAATTTACTCTTATAAATTGTCTTTACTCTCATTCTGGGGATTAATGTTTGTCTATCTTTGGGCTGGTGGTCACCACCTTCTTTACTCAACTGTTCCTGATTGGATGCAAACTATGGGTTCTATTTTTTCAGTAATTCTTATTTTGCCATCATGGGGTTCAGCTATCAATATGCTCCTTACAATGAAGGGTGAATGGCAACAAGTTGCAGCATCTCCATTGATTAAATTTATGGTGTTAGCTTCAACATTTTATATGTTCTCAACACTAGAAGGACCTATTCAAGCGATTAAATCTGTAAATGCTATTGCTCACTTTACTGACTGGATTGTTGGTCATGTGCATGATGGTACTCTTGGTTGGGTTGGATTTATGATTATTGCAGCACTTTATCATATGGCACCTCGTGTATTTAAAAGAGAGTTATACTCTAAGAGCCTTATGGCTGCACAATTCTGGATTCAAACTTTAGGTATCGTTTTATACTTTACTTCTATGTGGATTGCGGGTATCACACAAGGTATGATGTGGCGTGCACATGATGAATTCGGTAACTTAGCATATTCATTCATGGATACTGTTGATGTATTGCATCCATATTATACACTTCGTGGTATTGGTGGACTGTTATATTTAATCGGTTTCTTGATGTTTGCTTATAATATCTATAAAACTATGTCTGCTCGCCCTGTGGAAGAGTCAGAACTACAAAATGCTTCGCCTATGGGCGCTTAAGAAAGGGAGGATTATATTATGTTTCATTGGTTAGAAAAACACCCGTTCTTTTTCGCGGTAGGTGTATTTGTTGTGATCGCTTTTGCTGGTTTGATTGAGATCGTACCAAACTTTGCACAGGCTTCTCGTCCTGTAATAGGAACAAAACCGACAACTCTGCTAGAACAAGCTGGTCGTGATGTCTATATAAAAAATAGTTGTAATGCATGTCATTCACAACTTATTCGTCCTTTTAAAGCTGAGACGGATCGTTATGGTCACTACTCTTTAAGTGGTGAGTATGCATATGACAGACCATTCCTTTGGGGTTCTAAAAGAACTGGTCCAGATTTACACAGAGTTGGAAACTATAGAACAACAGAGTGGCATGAAAATCATATGAGAGATCCTAAGTCTGTAATGCCTTCAAGTATCATGCCAGGTTATCCTTGGTTATATACAAATAAGACTGATATAAATACTGCATATGCTACACAGTTGACAAATGCACAGTTCTTTGGTGTTCCATATAACAAACCTATACCTATGAAGGATGGTTCAACTGCTGTTGTGAAAATGGCAGGTTCTGTTGCTGAGGCACATAAAATGGCATTAGAAGAGGCAAAAGAGGTTGTGTCTCGTATGAAAGATCAAGATGTTAAAGATGCAGTGGCAAATGGAGATATTCCTGAAATTGTTGCTTTAATTGCATATTTAAATAGTCTGAAATAAGAAGGGATATATAGTGAGTATTAATGAATTCGCTGCATATGGGTATTTCTTTCTAATAGTATTTTTGGTGGTAGTAACGTACTCGTACATCTACCATCTCTATAAGAATAGAAAGGATTCTTCGGGAGTTGATTATGAAAACTATAGTAATATGGCACTGAAGGATGATATAAGTGATACTCCGGTAAAACCTATATCAAAGAGAGAAGAAAAATAGGAGAGATATATGAATAAGCTTTATCTTTGGGGAATCATCATAACTATTGCAATGTTGGGTGCAACATATGCAACAGTTGGATACCAAAAAGGTGGTCTTAATGACGATATCGTCAACATGCTTGCTATTGCAGGTGCGGTTGCACTTGTTATTATTACAGTTTTTGTAGTAATCAAGTA
This sequence comes from Sulfurimonas autotrophica, assembly GCA_015662405.1. Classification (GTDB taxonomy): domain Bacteria; phylum Campylobacterota; class Campylobacteria; order Campylobacterales; family Sulfurimonadaceae; genus Sulfurimonas; species Sulfurimonas autotrophica_A. The sequence continues at coordinate 8,646 of DQUE01000117.1, forward strand.
TGTTCGTCAGATGCAAACCGATCAGGCAACTGGAGAGTTAGCAGATGAGTCATGGGACAACATAGGTGAATATAAAAACCCAGTACCTTTTGGTTGGGCTATTATGTTTTTAGGAACAATAATTTGGGGAATGTGGTATTTTATAATCGGATATCCAGTAGATGCATTTTCTCAAATTGGTCAATATAATGAAGAAGTCGCAGAAAAAAATGCAAAATTTGAAAAAGAGTATGCAAACATCAAGGGTGAAAAACTTGTAGAGATGGGTGAGTCAGTATTCTTGGCAGAGTGTGTTGTGTGTCATGGTGCAAATGCTGATGGTATTGATGGTGAATCTGCTGACCTAAATAGAAGAATTGATGAAGAGTCTGTTAAATACGTAATCAATCATGGATCGAACAATAAGCTTTTAGGCACTGAAATGCCAATGCCTGATAGAAATGGTCTTTTTAATGCTAATACTGGTGCTTTAATTAGTGATGCGGAGATAGATGCTGTTGCTAAATATGTAGCAAATGGTTTTCCTGCAGATGACAAAGAGGGTGCTGCAGTATTTGCGGGTGTATGTTCATCATGCCATGGCGCTGATGGTAGAGGTATGGCGTATGTTGCTCCAAATATCAGAGAGTACACTTCAGAATTGATTGTCAATGTACTTACACACGGTAAAAAAGGTGCTATTGGTACTATGCCGAGTTTAGAGAGACTCAATGCAAAACAAAAAGAAGCTGTAGCTGCTTATGTTATTAGCATTAGTAAAGGAGAGTAGTATGAATGAAAATAGAAGTGTTTTTGCTCTTGATGGGGTAGTTGGCATGCTTATAGCAACTGCTTTATTGATAGGAATCTTAGTATTTTTATCAATAAATGCTGTGAGTGTACAACATGCACAAGCGGAAAATTTTTATACGATTAAAGATGAAAAGTCTATTAAAAGAATCAGCACTGACAATTATAAACATATTGTCGATGTAAAGTAAGGAGTTAGAGATGGAAAAAATTATTTCATGGGGTCTTGTTATCATGGCCGCATATACTCTTTGGGCTGTTGTAACTCCGAATCATCTTTTTGTTGGTTAGGAAGTTTACTTGAGACTTTTAACAAGAGGGCTTTATGCCCTCATCTTCATTTTGTTTTTTCACACACAACTTTTTGCAGAGTATTTATATAAAGATGAAATAATACATAATGCAAAATTTGCTAATGAGGTAGAGACTTTAGGAGAAGAGCTGTATAAAAAAACAGGTATTTCATTACGACTCGTAATGCTTCAAGAGCTACCAAAAGATATGACAATGTATGAATATGAAAAAAAAATATTAGAAAATTTTCATACTCCAACGATTCTAGTGACATTTTCAGAAATGAATTCTCAAGTAGATATTCAAGCAAATGATTCATCTTTATATCAATATTTTGATAAAAAACAGGTACTTAGTCCAGTAACATCTTCTGTGCAGGCTTTCATGATGGCTCTGTTTTATGCACAAAGTTGGGATGATTTTGTTAGTATTATGAGCAACACAGGTGGAACTATTTTACCTCTATTGGGCACAAAAGCTAAGAAAGAGGGAGTTACCGGAAAATATTCGGCGGCTATGTTTAATGGCTATTTGGATATTGCACAGCAAATTGCTAAAGCAAAAGGGGTTACATTGGGACATGGGTTTGATAGCAATGCTAACCAATCATCTCTGTTTTATGTACGAATAATTTTCTATGGTTTTATTTTATATGGTATAGTTATGATTTTTAAAAGAAGAATTTATAAAATGAGGCATAAAGATGAAAATTTTCGAAAGTGGTAGACTTTGGCCATATGCAATAGGGTTGGCAATTACAGGTGTATTTTTTCTTGGCGTTTGGACTATTGTTGAAACAGGTAAGGCAGACATACAACCAAGTGATGATTATATGACAAAGTATCAGGAAGTTGATGCGAATGCAAATGATTTAATTCAGGCGCGTATAGCATTTGATAAAAAATATCAATTAAAATATACCACAGAGCAAATTAAAGAGCAAGGTGGGGATGTGAAATACTCTTTGACTACGAAGGGTGGTAAGCCTGTTGCTGGTGCTGAAATGATTTTGGTCATAAGTCGTCCCGAGGTGGAAACATATACCAAAAAGTTTGAAAATCCTGTTTTTAAAAATGGAGAGTATATTTTTGAAAATATAGCATTTCCAAAAAGAGGTGTGTGGAATTTGCAGTTGAAAGTTAGCGTTGGTGATGATAGTAGATTTTATGCTATTAAAACAGATACAAGAATAAAAAACGATAGAAGCATTCAAGCAGCTTCTGAGTACTAGATAGTGGATGAGTCAACTATAGTCCTTCCCTCTGCTCGTGCGATTCGCCACGAGCAACACATGCAAACAGGCAAGACCCTTTTTTTACCTCATTATATTACGATGAGTGATTTTATAGCAAAGCTTACACTAGTTGAGGGTTATAAACGCATAGATGAAGACAGTAGGGTGCTACTACTGCTTGAAGCAGCAAATTTTCATGCATTTAGTAATTTACAGATTGAGAGAAACTTTTTTACTTTTACAAAAAATAGTGCTTATATTTTTAAATTTTTTGAAGAACTTAGTGCAGAGCTTTATGATATAAATGAGCTTGCAAATGCAGATGTTTATGCTGAATATGAAGAGCATATAGCCATTTTACAAGAGTTATACAAACGGTATGAAAAGCTTTGCAATGAGAAAAAACTCTTAGATAGAATATTTTTACCAAAACTCTATAAATTTAATGAATCCTACGCTAAAGCACAGCACAATGTACTTATTCAGTTAGATGGATATTTGACCAATTTTGAGCTCACACTTTTGCAAAAAGCAGCAGAGTTTACAACCGTGAGCGTGCGTTTTTGGGCTACAAGTTTTAATGAAAAGATGCAAAACAGATTCCGTGAACTTGGCTTTGTGCTTGAAAAAGGTTTTATGTATGAGCTCTCTTTAAATAGTAGAGAGATTCTAAAAAAAGAGAAAATTGAGAAAGATTATAGGCTTACATGTAACAGTTTTGGTGAATCGGTTTTACAAATCGCCTTTGTACAGCAAAAAATATATGAGTTTGTACAAAAAGGCTACAAGGCAGAGAATATTGCTGTTGTATTACCAAATGAGGCGATGGCACCACTGCTAAAGAGTTTTGATGAAAAATCTAATCTGAACTTTGCAATGGGGGAGTCTTATAAAAATACAAGCATCTACACAAAACTAAGCGCTACACTCAGCGCAATAGAACAAGATTCCAAAGAGAATGAGGCAAGAGTACAAAGAGTAGGGGATGAACTCTTTTTGCTCCTTCAGAGTATCTATTATAAAAAAGTATCTGAAGTAGATTTTGTTGCAGTGATGCAGGAGATGCTAACTTTTTTTACAAACAAACAAGAGAAAAAAATTTTTCTTGAAGAGTTGCACAAAATAGAGAAGATTCTCGCCTTTATGCAGGATATGGGTGTAAAATCTCTGATGAATATTTTTATGCAGAGACTATCCATGCGAACACTTGATGATGTTCGTGGAGGAAAAGTCACAGTTATGGGAGTTTTAGAGACACGAAGTGTAGCATTTGATGCTGTGATTATTATAGATTTTGATGATAAAAATGTACCAAAACGCAGTGATAAGGATATGTTTTTAAATACACAGATACGAAAATCTGCAGGACTGCCTACAATGAACGACAGGGAAAATTTGCAAAAACACTACTATGCGATGTTGATGCAGCGCTCAAAAGAGGTGGCAATCTCTTATGTGAGTTCTAGCCAGAGCAGTGGTTCACGATTTCTAAAAGAGTTAGGTATTCAAGAGAAAAATATCTATAGTGAAACAGCCTTTGCAGAGATACTCTTTAGGCGTGCTAAAAGAGAGCCGATAGAGGAAGAGGAGATTGTGCAGGAGTACAGTTTTAAAGACAGAGAGCTCTCTGCAACACGACTAAAAACTTTTCTTACATGTAAGCGAAAATACTATTATAAATATATTAAGCAGATAAAGAGTCATGAGATACCAAAAGATATGCCACAAGAGTATGCAATAGGCAATGTTGTACATAACGCCCTAAGGGAGGTCTATGCAAAAGAGGATCACTACACAGATGCACAAAAGCTTCAAAGTGATATAGAAGAGACACTTGATAGATTTTGTGGCGAGAGTGAGCTTGATAAGTACCTTGTTGCTATGCAGAAAAAACGCCTGCAGGGGTTTGTCAAAGCTGAGATAGAGAGATTTAAGCAGGGTTGGAGAGTAGTAGCAACAGAGCGATACCTAAAAACTTCTTTTGCAGGTATAACTATAGTAGGACAAATAGATAGGATAGACAAAAAGGAAGAGGCCTTTGCAGTACTTGATTATAAAACAGGTTCATACGCTCTTGCAAATAAAAACAACTTTATGGATGCAACAGATTTTCAACTTGAATTTTACTATCTTTTAGCCAAATCTCTTGGAGATGTGCAGAGTTGTGGTTTTTATGATCTCAAAGAGTCACGGATAGTTCCCGAGAGCTTTTTAGAAGAGAAACTTGAAGTTTTGCAATCGCATATTAAAGATCTGTTACGCATAGAGTCGATCAATTTTGAGAAGTGTGAAGATATGAAGGCGTGTCAGTTTTGTGAATATGCCATATTGTGTGGGAGAGAGTAGTGGCATTTGTAGATAATTTGGCATATGAGGCGAGTGCGGGTAGCGGAAAGACCTTTATGCTTGTTGTTCGCTATCTCTCTTTGCTCTTTAAAGGAGCAGAGCCTTCAAAGATTTTGGCACTCACCTTTACAAATAAAGCAGCTTCTGAAATGAGTGAGCGAATTGTTGAGACGCTCGAAACACTAGAGAGTCGTACAGAACTTCAAGAGATTGCAAAAGAGAGTGGACTATCTGCAAAAGAGATTCTTAGCCAACGAAAGAGAGTTTTAGCTCAGTTTTTACAAGCAAATACAAAGATTATGACTATTGATAGTTTTTTTACACAAATACTAAGAAAATTCTCTCTCTATGCCTCTTTGATGCCAGACTTCACAACGGCAAATGCGCAACATGAAGTCAAACTGATGTCACGATTTCTAAAAGAGGTTAGCGTAGCAAATAAGCGCACAACTTTGATAAACCTCTCTTTAGAGTCATCTAAGAGAGTGAGCGATATATTTGCCCTCTTAGATGATTTTTACCTCAAAAAAGAGGAGCTATCTCATCTGCAATTTCAAAAGAAAACAACACAAGAGTTAGAGACCCAAGCAATGGCAGCACTCAATCTATTGCAACAAATCATTGCAAATTGCAAAGGGGCATCAGCGACACTACAAAAAGCAGTTGCTATAGAGAGTTTTGATGCACTCAAAGAAAAAACATGGGTCTATAAAGAGAGTTTAAACTACTGGGTTTTTAAGAAGTGTTTTACACCTGAGATGGATAGACACTTACATGTA
>DQUE01000012.1 GCA_015662405.1 Sulfurimonas autotrophica
AAAAAAGAAGGAATAAGCAGGATTTTTCACAAGCAAAATATGCGGGTGTTATCGCTTTTAGGCTTGCAAGGTGGAATATTTTGCATATAGATAGCGATGAGAAAGATTTTTCGGTATATCCTTATTTGGTGGCACTAAGTGTAGCATTTAAATATTTTTTACATATTGACATCGCAAAAGTTGATAAAGAGATAATAAAAGAGCTCATTTATGTCTTTGCAAGAAGGCATGCAAATCAAGAGATGCTCGGTATATGTTACGACATACTGCATAAATATATCAACGATTAACTCTAATCTCCTTTGTATTATTTGATAGTTTTTTCTAACTCTTCTAGCTTGCTGTCGAATTGGTAAATGCTCTGTAATTATTTTAGGCGCTAGGGTGTCTATTAAATAGCGGTAATGATACAATGGGCAAAGACGCATAAGAGTGGTTGAGTGGTTTAACAATAAGTTAGGTATAATCACTTGAAAGTTTGCTCAAGGAGTTTGTCTGTGCCGTTGTCTCGACTAAATAAAGAGCAGTATGCTGCTGCGACATCTCCTCATAGTAAAAATCTTATTATTGCTTCTGCAGGAACAGGTAAGACATCAACTATTGTTGGAAGAATAGGTCATTTGCTAAATAACGGCATTGCTCCAAATGAAATTTTACTTTTAACATTTACAAATAAGGCGGCCGCAGAGATGGTAGCGCGTGTTGCAGAGTATTTCGGTGCAGGTGTTGCTAAAAAGATAGATGCTGGTACTTTTCATGCGGTAAGCTATAGATGGCTCAAAAAACGAGACAAAAGAGTAGTGCTCAAACAGCAACGTGAGCTCAAAACACTCTTTCGCTCTGTTTTTGAAAAACGCTCCTTTATGCAGATAGAGGCAGAGGTGCAGCCATATGGGGGTAATCATCTCTATGATTTGTACTCTTTTTATCAAAACACAGAATTGCATAAGAGTTTTGAGGAGTGGTTGATTGAAAATTACCCTGAACATGAGCTTTTTGCTATGATCTATGCTGATGTTGTCGATGAGTTTGAGGCTCTCAAGAAAGAGTATGGATTTTTAAATTTTAATGATCTGTTATTGCATTTTCGAGAGATGTGTAAAAGTGACTCCTTAGGTTATAGGGAGGTTTTGGTAGATGAGTATCAAGATACAAATGCACTCCAAGGAACACTCATAGATGCGATGAACCCACCCTCTCTTTTTTGTGTGGGCGATTATGACCAGAGTATCTATGCTTTTAATGGGGCTGATATTGGCATTATAGGCTCTTTTACGAAAAAATATCCTGATGCGGTTGTGCATACTTTAACAAAAAACTATCGCTCCTCTGTTCCTATTCTCTCTTTGGCAAATAGAGTGATAGAGCATAATGAGAGAATTTATCCAAAAAAGCTTGAAGTGACGCGTATTTATGATGCACAGCCTCCAAAACTTTTGGCTTTTGATGAGCTATTTGATCAGTATCATGCAATAGCTGCAATGATTCGCGATACTGCAACTCCAAGAGAAGAGATTGCTGTTATTTTTCGTAACAACTCTTCAGCTGATGGTATAGAGGTTGGACTGCGAGAGCTTAATATTCCATGTAAGCGTAGAGGCGGAACAAGCTTTTTTGATTCTCGTGAGATTAAGGCTATTCTTGATCTCTATACGCTGCTTGTGAATGAATCGGATATGATGGCTTTTATTCATCTTTTTGAATTTGCACGGGGAATTGGCTCTGCTATGGCACAAGAGCTCTATACTGCTTTGAAGAGTTTGGGGCAGGGGAGTATCTTTTATGGGCTCTATGCTCCTGATGAATCGATGAAAAATCCTTTCCAAAAGCGTAAGCTCAATCATCAACTGGGGCTTTTTGATGATTTTTTAGAGCTTGGTGCAGTAGGTAAATATGCAAAACTTGGTTTTGAAGAAAAGTTTATGAAAAATCCAGTACTCAAACATCCAAAACTGACAAAAGAGAGTGCCACATTTTTACATAATTTTTATCTGTTATTTCGAGATTTAAAAGGAGTCAAACAACCAAAAACAGTTGTGAAAAAAATCGCAAACTCTCCACTTTACATCTATATAGCAAATATATTAGCAACAAAAAGAGCTACACTCAAAGATGGCTCTGTAGATGAAAAACAAAAAACAGAATCACTTAGTAGAATTAGAAGAAAAACTCTGCTTTTAGAAGAGCTTGCAAAACCGTATGTAGAACATGAGAGATTTCTCAATGCAATGATTTTAGGCTCTTCTGATTTAACCCAAGGCGAGGGAGTAAACCTGCTTAGTGTGCATGCAAGTAAAGGGTTGGAATACAAAGAAGTTTATGTCATCGATTTGATGGATGGACGTTTTCCAAATAGAAAGCTGATGCAAAGAGGGGGGAGTTTAGATGAAGAGAGACGACTCTTTTATGTAGCGGTTACAAGAGCAAAAGATATTCTCTACCTTAGTTATGCAAAATATGACAAAATAAAAAAACAAAACTTCGTACCAAGCCAGTTTTTATATGAAGCCGGACTTGTGCCAAAAGATGAGACATATAGAAAAATGGTGATGCAAGAGGAGGAGGATTAACTCCTTAATTTTTTTACCTCTATAAAATAACTGTGTCCTAGATATATTACATAAAACACAGATGCAAAGAAGATGACAAAGGGAATGAGTGAGAGTAGATAAAGTCCTAGTGTCTTCAGCCGTAATTTATTTCCATAAAAAAAACTGATTTTCATTGCTTCTTCTTTTGTACATATGGTAGAAGATACATCATAGGTTATCATTTTATGAAAAAAGTAATAGAGGGGAAAATTAAAAGCGATTATATTGATGATCGGTATAAAGTATAAGGGGATAAAAACCAAAAAAAGTATGATCATAATAAATATCCACTTGAGTGTTAAAAATATCCCTTCCATTGGATTTGAATAGCCTATCATCTCTATATCGAGATAGTGTCTTTGTTGCACCTCTTTTAAAATTCTGTGCGTTAAAAACCCAATGATAAGCAAAGCTACAAATATAGAGGCATAAAGGGTCATGAGGGTACCTATGGTATAGATCAAAAAAGTGGCTATCCATGATGTGAGTGCACTACTCATCAGAAATTTCATAATGCTTGTACCTGCTAAAGTAGCTTGAAAGCTCTCCGTGTGAGGTATGCCATTTTCTATAGTAGTTTGTGTAGTTTGCACCTCCATTGTTGTGAGTTGCTCAACACCTATTCCTGCAACTATAAAAAAAAGTATATATAAAATTATCATACTGATAATAAAAGGCATGATGGAATAGATCAGCATTTTTTTTGTAAATAGATCCTTGAGACTACGTGAGAGTATTGCCGTTTCATTTTCCATTTATATATTTTCCTCGATGATTACGAAAGTTTTTTTAATCTCTTTTTCCCTAAGTGCTTGTGAAAACTTTTCATTAACATCTTTTTCTTTGCGCATATTTGAATTTTTTTAGGTTTGTGTAGTTTATCTCTTTATGTTTTAATTTGTGCTTATAGCTTTTGCTGCACTATAAGCACTTGCCCAGGCAAAAGCAAAGTTGTATCCACCGCGTTTTCCGACGACATCTAGACATTCACCGATAAAATAGAGATTTTTTTTCTTGTATGATTCAAAAGTTTTTGGATTTATCTCTTGTGTGTTGATTCCCCCACCACTTACTTCTGCATGTCTAAATCCATGGGTATCTGTCACATGAAAACGCCAATTGAGTATGAGGTTTGCTACTGTTTTGGAGCGTTTTGTATCTAGCTTTTTGCTTTTAGGATCTATTTGTAAATCAGTTAAGATTCCGTTGGCAATTTTTAGTGGAAGCAGACCAACTAAAATATCTAAAAGTGTAAAATCTGGCATATTTTTCTTTACATGTAAGAGGTGTGCTGAGAGCTTTTGCAGAGTAAATTCTGGCAACAGATTAATAGATAGCATAACGGCTTGAGATGTTAAAAGTGCTTTGCTTGCTTGTTGAGAGATATCTAAAATAGCAAAACCAGAGACTCCGTAATTTGTAAAAAGCACATCACCCTTACATGTAGTCTCTTTTTTATGATTGACAAGAAGAGTGACTTCGGCACTGCATTTGGTTCCACTCATTTTATGGGCTGTTTTTGATGCAAGATGGAGCTGTACTAAAGAGGGATAGGGCTCAATAATAGTATGTCCAAAAAATTTGGCAAACTCCTCTGCATCGGCATTACCCCCTAAGTGTGGTGCTGCACGCGAACCACTAGCAACAACTACGCTCTCATAGAGTTGTGTGAGTCTTTTTATATCTGTTATTTTCTCTTGTGTATGCAAAACTACACCGAGATCTTTTGCACACTCTTCAAAAATCCTAGCGACACTTTTTGCTTCATTGCTCAAGGGATATGCCCTGCCATCTTCGAGTACATGTAACAGGAGTCCTAGAGATGTAGTAAATTTTACAAACTCTGTAAAACCGAAATTTTTCAGAGTATGCGATACAAAAGTTGAGTTTTGGGAGAAAAAGTCATTGCTATGTAAATTTTTGTTTGTAATATTGCAACGACCATTTCCAGAGACAAGAATTTTTTTTGCGCATTTGTCATTTTGTTCAAATAGTGTTACATGTAAACCCGCTTTTGCACAAAAGATTGCACA
>DQUE01000130.1 GCA_015662405.1 Sulfurimonas autotrophica
AAGAAGTCAAGAGACCGGTTTTCATGTAAAACGAGTTGCTCTGTACTCTCAAATACTTGCACAACATTATGGTTTAGATGCAAAAGAGATACAATATCTCACTATCGCTTCTCCTATGCACGATATAGGCAAAGTGGCCATACCAGATGAAATATTAAATAAAAAAGGAAAACTCACAAAGGATGAGTGGGAAATCATGCAAGCACATGCACAAATTGGGTATGAACTTTTTAGAAACTCACAAAGAGAACTCTTAAAAACTGCAGCAATTATCGCTTATGAGCATCATGAAAAGTATGATGGAAGTGGCTACCCTAGAGGATTACGTGGTAAAAATATCCATATTTACGGTCGCATAACAGCTTTAGCTGATGTTTTTGATGCTCTTGGTAGTGAACGATGCTACAAGAAAGCATGGGAAGATGAGAAAATTTTTGCACTTATCAAAGAAGAGAGCGGCAAACATTTTGACCCTGAACTTGTTGATATTTTCTTCAAACATCTTGATGAATTTTTATCTGTAAGAGATAAATACAACGAAAAAAGCTCTTTTATGAAAGAAAACTAGCAAATAGTCTGCTTTGCCATAAAATTAAGTTCTTTACATGTAAAACCTGCTTCTTTTCTTGCCGCTATATTGAGAGTTTTAGGACGTAAAAATCCTTGTGGATAGTACTTTTGTATAATCTCAAAATAGACATCTTTGCTTAATCCCTCTTTTTCACAGGCATACGCAAACCAGATATCTCCTTTTTTTACATGAGAGACCTCTTCCTCAAGGATTACATGTAGAGTATCTCTTATCTTTTCAAGCATACTGTTTTTTGGCATTTTTTCTATTTTTTGTACTATCATGGGTGTTGCATCCAAGCCATTTGCTTCAAGGTAGCGAGGCACTACTGCCATGCGCTCTACTAAAGTCTGTGTTCTCTGGCTTGCTTCAAAAAGAGCGTTATGCACTGCCACACTCCCATACGAGGCACCAAGCTCATGCAAGAGTGCTTCAAGTAATAAAAAGTGGCGTATCTCATCCTCTGCCACTTCAAGCCAATCATCATAATATTGCTTTGGCATATGAGTAAATCTGTATGCCCCATCAAGTGCCAAGTCTATAGCAGAATACTCTATATGTGCTATAGCGTGGAGCAGATTTATCTGTCCCTCTTTTGTTGTCAAATTTGTTCTTTTGGGAACATCCTGTGGTGCTACTATTTTACATATAGTACTATATGAGGGTTTGGCAAACTTCTTCGCTTGAAATGTGGGTTCAAAAACAACTTTTCCAGCCTTATAAGCTGTATAAAAATCGTTAAATTTTTCTATTTTTTCTTGAGGAGATCTGCTCTGTAAAATTAACTCTAATTCTTTATAAAAATTCATAATGATATGATGCTATAATAACACTAAAAAAGTGATTAACAATGCAAATAAAAAAACAACCGATGGGACCCTATCAGACGAATTGTTACATTGTAAATGTTGACGGTAAAGAGTTCATTATAGATCCAGGAGTAGGTGCAACGCCATGGGTTTTACAAAATGTTACAAACCCTGTGGCAATCTTAAATACGCATGGGCATTTTGATCATGTTTGGAGTAATGCAGAGTTGCAAGAGAAACTTGGCATAAAACTCTATACACCAAAAGGAGACATTCCTCTACTTCAAGACAATAGCTGGATGCCGGACCTACCACCATCTCTTCCTGATGTTGCAGTTGAAGGTGATGAGGAGTTTGATTTTGATGGCATGAAGGTCAAATTTAGACATTTTCCAGGACACTGCCTAGGATGTTCAACTATTGAGATCGGTCATGCGATGTTTAGCGGTGATTTTATTTTTCAAAGGAGTATTGGACGTACTGATTTTCCTTATTCAAGTCCTGAAGATATGAAAAAATCTTTGCAAAAATTCAAACAAATTCCTTATGACAAAACTATCTACCCCGGTCATGGAGAAAACACTTCTATACGACAAGAACAACAGTATACAGATTACTGGATAAATCAACTCTAAAGGAGATTAATGCAAGATCACTTCAAAGAAAAGGCACAAAACTGGGATAGCGGTAACATTCGTGTCAATGGTGCAAAAATCATTGCTAATGCAATAGAAAAAGAGATACCACTCAATAAAAACATGGAGATACTTGACTTTGGTGTTGGAACAGGACTGCTTGGATTTTGTATAGCTTCGAAAGTAAAGCAGGTTTACGGTGTAGACACTTCGGCAAAAATGCTTGAAAAACTTCAAGAAAAAAACAGTTCTGACTTACACATTACAGCCTACCATCAAGATATTATGAAAGAACCTCTCAAACAGCAGTTTGATGGAATTATCAGCTCCATGACACTCCACCATATAGAAGATTTAGACGATTTTTTTGCAACAATATATAAAAACATCAAAAAAGATGGATTTATTGCCATCGCTGATTTAGAGAGTGAAGATGGCACCTTTCACTCAGACAATAAAGGTGTACACCATTTTGGATTTGATAAAACAAGTTTATACGAACAAGCAAAAAAACATGGATTTAAAGATATAAAAATAGAAAATATCAATACAATCCAAAAGCCACACAGAGATTTTGGAGTTTTTTTACTCACTGCCAAAAAGTAGCAAGTTGTCTCTATCTTGCCTGTCTTCCGCTCTTTTGCTCCTCTTCATCAAGTAACTTTAATTTAAGCACATGCTTTTCTGTTATAACAGTTTTAAACTCTCCCTCAAAAACTTTTATATCTAGTACAAATGCCTTTACATGGACATTCCTTTTGCGTCCCTCTTTATGGCGTACTTGAGCAACAACATGCACAACGTCATGTAGTTTTACCGGAGAGAGAAATTGACAATCACTTGCTATAAGCACAACATTTCTTTCATTGACAGCAAGCATAGCCGCATAATCAGCAGCACCAAAAACAAATCCACCATGAATCAATCCCACCCCATCAGCAAGCATCTCTGGAATTGTAAGAAGGTCAACCTCCACATACCCCTCTTGCATCTTTACAATTTCACCGCAAAGATTTTGATTAATTTTTTCGTGCGTTTGAATCAGCACCTCATCTTTTTCATTTCTATACTCTTCAAGTTCTAATTCATCTTCAAGTTGTTCATTTTGCATTATCTTTTATCCTTTTTCAATCTCACATATACTCTTTTTGGTGCTGGATAACCCTCTATAGTTTTACTACTATCATTAGGATCAAGAAAATTCTCTAATGACTCGCCCGCTATCCATTTTGTTTTGCGTTGTTCATTTGTATCAGTAACAGATTGCTCTAACACTTCAAAATCATCAAATCCAGCTCGTAAACACCAGTTTTTTAGTGCCTTTACTGTTGGCACAAAATATATATTTGGAATTTTAGAGTAGGTAGTCTCAGGGCAAAGTGCCATCTCCTCATCACCCTCTATATAAAATGTATCTAAAATCACCTCGCCCTTTTTATCTAAACCTCTATAGAGAGCTTTCAGCATAGCAACAGGATCACTTCTATGATACAAAACACCTAAGCAAAAGATGATATCAAACTTCTCATCATATATCGGCAGATGTTCAACACCTAAAAGTTCATAGACAATATCACTCTTTACAAAATGGTTAATAAAATCAAACTGCGTCTTATAAAGAGGTGATGGGTCAAACCCAACTAATAATTTTGGCTCATCCTCTTGCATGCGAAACATATAGTAACCGTTATTACATCCTATATCGGCAACTCTTTTGTCTTTTAAATCAAAATGGGGTCGAAGTAGATTATATTTTATATAGCTCTTCCACTCACTCTCTATGAAAGTATTTCCAATTTGAAAAGGGCCTTTACGCCATGGCATAAGCATTTTTGCTGTCTCATAAATATACTCTTCATCAAGATCCCCTGATATTTTTATAGTATCACCAAGTGCAACGCTATAGTACCCCTGTGCTAACTTTTCAATAGCACTTCGAAGCGGTGCAATATTTTTCCATCCCATCCATGTTTGTCGTTGTTTTCTTAACTCTTCTAGATTCATTTTATGCTTTTTGTAGAGAAATTTAACTATAATTGTATCTAAATTATTGAAAGGTTTTTCATGATATTAGAGAAAAAAGCAACTCTTATTTCAAGCACTATTGCGGCTCTTCTTGTTTTACTCAAACTCACAGTGGGTATTCTCAGTGGTTCTATCGCAATTTTGGCATCTGCAATAGACTCCTTACTTGATTTGACTGTTTCGATATTTAACTATTTTGCACTACACAATGCAGAAAAAGATCCTGATGAACAATTTCACTTTGGACGCAGTAAACTTGAGCCACTTGCAGCTGTTATAGAGGGGACTATTATCTCTTTATCTGCTCTGTTTATTTTGTATGAATCCATTGCAAAAATAGTCCATCCAAAAGCGATGCAACATATGGATGTCAGCATCAGTGTAATGATTATTTCTTTTGTTATAACTGGTTTTTTAGTCATTTTTCTCACTCAAGTAGCTAAAAAAACAAACAACATGGTTATACGTGCAGATGCACTACATTATAAAACAGACCTCTTCTCAAATGGTGCAGTTTTATTTGCACTCGTTGCTATTCATTATACAGGAGAACAACTTATTGACCCTCTTTTAGGTGTTGGGATTGCTATTTATATGATGTACTCTGCTTTTGCGATAATAAAAGAGGGACTATTAATGCTACTTGATGCCTCTTTACCAAAAGAAGAGATTGAAAAAATTGAAGAGATACTTAAAAATGAGCCAGATATATCAAACTACCATTTTTTAAGAACAAGACAATCTGGTTCTCATATCTTTATATCATTCCATGCAGTCTTTAACATCAGTATCTCTTTATATGATGCTCACATCATTGCAGAGAGAGTAGAGAGAAAAATCAAAGCACTCTTTCCTGAGAAAAAAGTGCATATCTTAATCCATATGGATCCTTATGATGACTCTTCTATAAATAAAGAAGAGGATGAGTGGTAGACCCTATTTTTTAGATCTACCAACTTTTTGTTTTACTGCTTTTGCTGTAAAATTTTTGTTTGCTATATTTTCTAAAAATACTGTTGCATAGGAACCTTTTGGTAAAGTAAAAGCGATATTTACAATATCAAAGTTACTCTTGTAACGAAACTCTATATCTCGCGGATAGACCAAAGCGGCTCGACGTGCTCCTTTGTCATACAAAAATTCATCATCATACCTCTTTTCTATCTCTCTAGCCTTTGCTCTTGCACGATAGACATCGCGTCCAGGTAAAAGCCCTGTAGGCACCACTTTTTTTGCTTTAAAATCTTTTTGCGGTATATTTTTTGGTGTAAAAAGCCTCTCTTCTTGTGAGAGATAGACATCTCCCTCCAAAAGCATAAACTCCCCACCATTTTTTTCTCTACTAAGAAGCACTCTCTCTTTGAGCCAATCATTAAAATAGAGACTCTGATAGATCGAGATGAGAAATTTTTTCAACTTTGTATCACTTACATGGAGATCACCTGCTACCATTGCACGAGCTTGCTCTATTGCATCTTCATTGCGTCCAAATCTTTGGTATCCAAAATAGTTCGCCAGACCATTTTTCTCACTCTTACGTGCAACTTTTTCAATCTGTCCTGCCTCAATTTGCGAAACACCAAATAGATTGATACGAAAACGATTCCCTGCCAAATCACCCATTCGTATTGCTTGGGTGTTTCTAGTTATACTGAGTATTGTAATCTGTGGGTGCTTGAACTTTTTCAACTCTTTTTCATACTTTGCTTCTATGGAAATATACTGCGTTGTTGTTGCATGCTTATCTTTTAGTCCAGCGTAGCCAATTTTTTCAGCAGGCAGATGTAAAAATTCAGCAAATACCGCTATCATATCCCAAGTTGTTAGCTCTATCTTCTTTACATGTAAAATGGCAAAATTGCCTTTTCCTGTAAAACGCAAAGGAATTTCATCGACTATAAAGTCATCTTTGTTTTGTTCAAATTGAAAATGTATGGTATTTTTATTTTGTAAATATTCTCTATGCAACCTGTTTCTTCCTTAGAGTTGTAAAAACTTCAGTTCTTTACTAGCTATTGCTATATCTTTTTTAATTGCCTCTTTTAATTGCAAAAGAGTGTCAAACTTCTCATTATTTCGTATAAAATCAACAAAACTTATTTCAGCCTTCTCTTTACATGTAACTGCTCCATCAAGAATATGTGTCTCAACTGCAAAACTGCCATCTGTTGTGATTCGATGCCCTATAAAACTCACAGAGGGGTGAAAATGTTCTTCATTATCAACTCTTGTCACAGTGACATAAACACCCTCTTTTGGCAGTAAAAAATCTTTTACATGTAAATTAATCGTAGCAAAAAGCTCTTTTGAGCCAAGCCCCTGCCCATCAACTCTCTCTCCTACTATTGTATAATTATACCCAAGAAACTCATTGGCACCTTTTATATCACCAATTTTTAACTTTGCTCGAATTTTATGTGAATGTATTGCATCATTATTGTGTTTTACCTCTTCTACCACGACAACATCTCCATTAAATAGTTTTTTTAAATCATCATAAGAGTAGCGTCTTCCTTTTCCAAAATGAAAATCATATCCAACAACTATTTTTTTTAGCATTGGAAATTTTCTTTTTAACAAAGCTATAAACTCTTCTCCATCAAGATGACGAATATCATCAAGTTGGAAGTAGACTATAGGATAATTACTATGGCGCTCTCTAAAACCGTCAGGTGTAAGGTTTGCATGCCCTGTTTCAATAACTACAATCGTGCCATTTTCACCAAGCTCTTGAAAAAGTGCCTGATGAGCAATATGCATACCATCAAATCCACCTATAGCAATTGCAGTTGTTTTGTTCACGATATATCCTTTTTAAAATGATAGCAATACTCTAAATTTCCCTCTTTTCCAGTAACTCTAGAGGGAAGCTTTGCGTAAAGTTGCCAACTCTTTAAAAAAGAGGCATCTTCAAATCTTTGCATAGCATTTTGAATTGCTTTTTTGTCTGTGACAACTCCATTTTTATCCCGTTTAGCTTCTCGTCCAACTTCAAACTGTGGTTTAAAAAGGAGTACTATATCTGCTGTTGCAAGCCTATCAATATCATCCAAAATATGCAACAAAGAGATGAAAGAGACATCACTAACTACCAAATCAAACGCTTTTTCTGATTGAAATTTACGAATATCGCAATTTTCATAAAGATATACTCGCTCATCTTTACGTAGAGAGTGGTGGAGCTGATTGCTACCAACATCGACACAGTTTACCTCTTTTACGCCCCTCTCTAGTAAAACCTGAGTAAACCCACCAGTGCTAGAGCCTATGTCTAGGGCTGTTTTACCCTTAGGAGAGAAAGCAATTTCGTCAAAAAAGGCATCAAGTTTTAAAGCTGCACGAGAGACATAACTCTTATGCTCTGTTACATCAACCTTGTCGCTTTCATTTACATCATGTGCAGGTTTCTTTACAAGTACACCATTGACATGTACGAGTCCCTCTTTTATAATTGTCTGTGCTTTGTTACGGCTTTGGCTCACCCCTGCTTGTGCTAAATAGGCATCAAGTCTCATGTCAGCATTGCTCTCATCTCATCTTCACTCACTGTTTTGACCCCTAAGCTTACAGCCTTATCATACTTGCTTCCTGCATCTTCTCCATATATGACATAATCTGTTTTTTTACTCACACTTCCTGAGACTTTTGCACCAAGAGTCTCAAGCCTCTCTTTTATAACAGGTCGAGGCTCGCTCATTGTTCCTGTAAGAACAATAGTTTTGCCTTTAAAAGGATTCTCTTTTGCCTCTTCTCTTTTTTGAGGTGCTACAGGCTCTAAAATCTCTTGGAGTTTTACAACGGTCTCTTTATTGACTCGCATAAACTCCAGATAACTCTCTGCCATCTCTTCGCCTATACCATCAATGGCTACAAGAGCTTCTTTTGTTACATGTAAATAATTTATTCCAAAAGCCTCTGCTATCATTTTTGATGCCACTTCTCCAATGTGTTCAATCCCAAGCGCATTAATAAAACGCCATAGTTCACACCCTTTTGCACTCTCTATTGCCTGTAAGAGATTTTTTGCTTTTTTCTCTTGAAACCCTTCGAGCGCTAAAAGTTTTTCTAAACGCAAAGCAAACAGATCAAGCACACTTTTCACCAATCCCGCATTAAAAAGCTGTTCAACTATCTTATTGCCCAGTCCCTCAATGTTGAGACACTGTTTTGACGCAAAATAGATGATGGAGTTGACAACACGTGCTTCGCATTTAAGATTTTGACACTTGATAAGCACATCTTCATGTAATAATTCACTTCCACATACAGGACACTCTTTAGGAGGCTCTATCTTGACCTCATCTCCACTGCGTTCATGCACTAACACCTTAACAATTTTTGGAATAACATCTCCACTACGCAATATAATAACTTTGTCACCAATGCGTATATCCATACGCTCTATTTCATCAAAATTGTGCAAAGTTGCCCGCTCGACTACAGCACCCTCAATCTCTGTTGGCTCAACTACTGCCACAGGTGTCACTACCCCCGTGCGACCAACTTGGAGGATAATATCTTTTACACGCGTAATCTTCTCCACTGCTGGAAACTTATATGCCACAGCCCAACGTGGCACTTTAACTGTGTAGCCCATATCTATTTGCGCAGCTATTTCATTTACTTTTACAACCATACCATCGAGCATCATCGCATAACTATCACGCTCCTCTTTCATCTGCTCATAAATAGCCTCTATCTCATCATAACCTTTTGTAATTGCACGAAGTGGTGGCTTACGAAATCCAAGCTTATAGATAGCGTCCATTTTATCGCTCAAAAGCTTCTGTGGCAGCCTATTTACACCAACACCATAAGGTAAAAAGACAAGATTTCTTTTTGCTGTTATACTCGGATCAAGCTGTCGTAAACTTCCAGCTGCAGCATTACGTGGATTAGCAAAAGGAGGCTCTACATTTTTCAGGCGCTCTTGATTGATTTTTTCAAACTCATCTTTAAAAATAACCACCTCTCCACGAATCTCTATAAGCTCTTTATGCTCTATACGCAAAGGAATACTCCGAATCGTTTTCACATTTTCTGTTATAAGTTCGCCTACTGTGCCATCACCTCGAGTAATCCCCTGTTGCAGTTCGCCATTGTCATAAATAAGGTTCAAAGAAGCACCATCATATTTTGGCTCACAATAAAAAGTGATATTTTTATCAAGTCTGTAAACTTTTTCTAGCCACTTTTGTAACTCCTGGGCATTAAAAATATCTTCTAGTGACCACATACGAGAGAGGTGTTTTGCTTTAGTAAAGCCTTTGCTAATGACATCACCAACCCTTTGCGTAGGAGAGTCTTTTACAACATCTTCAGGACGTGCCCTCTCATACTCTTGAACCTGCTTATAAAGTTTGTCATACTCTTCATCCGTTGTAATTGGATCATCCAAAACATAATAGTGATATGCCCACAGATTTAATTTTTCTACTGCTTGTTTGTATTCCTCTTTTTTCATACTGTGATTTTATCTTAAACTTGCTAAAATTAGGAAAAATATATAATTTCAAATTCAGATTTTACTACATAAGGAAGTTATTTCATGATAATGGCAAGCTCACAAGAAGCACAAAAAGCATATCAACTCGTCACTGCTTTACAAAAAAGATTTGTTGATAAACTGAATAATCTTTCAAAAACAGGTGGAGAAAATAAAAATTGTAAAGAAATGTCATGGCTAAGAGATGAAGGCATACACGGTGGAGGCAATAGATTTGAGGCCCAAGATAAAAAACTTTTTAACACCGCAAGTGTCAATGTATCGCAAGTGCATTATGATGACACTCCAGATAAAAACCTCAAAAGTGCCACAGC
>DQUE01000204.1 GCA_015662405.1 Sulfurimonas autotrophica
AAAAGATAAAGTAGTTGGTAGAGATTATTTCATAAAAGTTAGCGGTGGTATTGGTTTGATTATAACAACGAGCTAAACTCATTAGTAAGGCTATAAATCCCATTATAATGGGATCTATAGCTACTAAAAATTACCCAAGTTGGATCGACCCAACCTCTTTATCTATCATAAATAGACCACGACCCTCGAGTCCTATAATATCTATCTTATCTAAGATAGATTTAAAGAGTTTCTCCTCTTCATGTTGCTCTGCAACATACCACTGTAAAAAGTTAAAAGTGCTAAAATCTTTTTCTGCTAAAGAGAGATCTACAAGCTCATTTATCTGTGTTGTAATCATTTTTTCATGTTTGTAAGTGATTTCAAAAACCTCTTTTAGGTCTTTAAACTTTGCTATTGGCTTTTCAATAGCATCAATAATTGCTAATGCACCAGTATCTTGAATATAATCAAAAATCTTTTGCATATGTTGCATCTCCTCTGCTGCATGCGCTTTTAAAAATCTAGCAGCCCCCTCAAGTCCTTTATGATCGCACCATGCACTCATTTGTAGGTATAAGTTAGAAGAGTAGAACTCTAGTGACACTTGTTTATTTAACTTTTTTAGTAAATTTTTACTTAACATTTTTTCTCCTTGTTAATTTAAAATAGAAATAAATTTATCTTTATTATAGATAACCTTGTCGTTGTTTTTATTTTTATCACTCCTTATATATTAATATAGAGCATTTTAATCTTCTAATGGAGGAAGTAAATGCTCATACCTCTTATCTGTAAGAGTTCTTAAAAATGCCTCTAATGCTCTTATTTTATTCTCTGTTAAAGGTTTTGTAGCTTCAAGTAAAGCATGGTTTATTGTATGTTCATAGTCATTTTTTCCCCAAGGCTCACCTGTTTCGGGATTTATCGGGTGGGCTTCATTGTTTGCCATAAAATCATAAAACTCTAACACGGTTCGTAACTCTTTAAATACACCATCACTCATATATGGACCAGTTATAGCGACATTGCGAAGTGTTGGCACTTTTACTTTTCCTAAATGCGATGTATAGTTTGCATCAATAGGCGCTACAGTTGCACCAAGTCCTTTAAATGTAGCATTTGCCTCTTGAAGACCAAGAGCAGCTCTTGCATCCATCGCTAAAACATTTCTAGGTGACCCTATATTCTCGTACTCATAGTTGGTAAACATCTCACGAGTGCCAAGTGGTGCTTCACTTCTAGAGTTAAGAGTGTGACAATGAGCACAGTTTGTGTTATTAGCTGAGAAGAAGAGTGCATATCCAGCCTGCTCTTCAATAGTCCAATTACCCTCAGATAAGCAATCACCAAAATTTCCACCATTTTCTTGACAGTCACGAAGACGATCATACTTAGAGTCAAAAGGTGCGAACAGGTCTGTTTTTTCAAACTTAGCAATAGCATTTGTCATAGCCTCATAACTTCTATTTGTATCATCAAATATATCATCTCCATAGAGACTCTTAAATGCTATTACATACGCATCATTCTCTTTAATTCTATCAACTACCGCATCTTTATCTGGCATCTGCATCTCTGCACCATCAAGGGGTGGGCGACCAGCTTGATCTTTGAGAGTAGCAGCTCTTCCGTCATGAAACTGACCGCCTTTATATGTGCCATCTTGTTGTTTATGAAACTTTGGACTAAACATTGCATAAGCGGCAGTTGGAGTATTTCTGCCACCAAGAGAGATGCCATCATCACCAACAGAGAGTGCACCATAAATAAATATATTTTGGTCAACGCCACTCTCTCGAAACCTTGCATCTATAAAACCATGCTCAGGGTTATGGCATGTTGCACATGATGTGTTTCTTCTGAGTGAAAGGTTCGTATCAAAGAAGAGTGCTTTTCCTAGTTTTTGTTTTGTGTTAAACGCTATCTCTTGTGTTGGTGTTTCATCGGAATCTGAGTCACCACAACCACCTAGCAATAATAGGGTTATGATAGCTACACTTGTAGTTACTATTTTCATTTTATAATCTCCTTTTTTTGCCATTAAAATATAAATCCAGCACTCACAGTAAATGAGTTTTCATCTGCGAGCATTGCACCACTTGCATAGTCACGAAGTTTGTAGTCTCCTTTTATGACCACTTTTGGGTCAGGAAAGTAGGCAAATCCTATTGTGTACTCATTAAATTTGTTGTTGTCTGGATACTCTGTTGAGTTTGAAGCATCCATGTTAAGATACTCAACTTCACCGACTGCATATAGCTTATGCTCAGTTGCAAAACTATGTAAAAGATCATAACCTGCTGTTATGTAAGCACCATGTACTCTTTTAGAGATGTCTTCACCTATATCGCTACTTAACTGTGCTACATCTCCGCTAAAACCTCCATAAGTTGCTAGTGCTTGGATATTAAAACCATTGTTGATGTACGAAGCATGCACTTCAGCCATTAGTGTTGTTATCTCTGCATTTGAGCTTTGTCCAGTTAACACTCCCGGTCTAGTCTCTGTTGCGGCACTTGAAGTTCCATACATAAACGAAGCACCTGCATTCAATCCACCAGAAAAATCATATGCCACACGTGCAACAAAAGAGAGATCATCTGTAAACTGTCTAGCGCCAAGACGACCTTGTTGGATAAATCTCCCCTCTTTATGAGCACCTGCATCAGGTGAAGTGATGATTCCTGCGTAATACTCAAGAGAGTTGATCTGACCATGTATTAAGAGTCCGTTTGTATGCCAAGTAGATGGGATAATAAAAGTCTCTACAATCGGTCTATCAGATGTAAGATAAGCTACAGGCTCATGGTTAAGGTTTACAAGACCAAAAGGAACCAAAATATGCCCAACACGAACAGCAAACTCTTTATCTATAAGAAAATCAAGATAAGAGAACTCAACGATGGCATATTTGTAATTCTTCGTGTTATCACTTCTTGCTCCTCCATCTTCAAACTCTATTTCGGTATTCATAATAATCCAATCATTAAACTTAAAACCTATGTAGGGTACAAATCGTACTATATTATACTCTGCTTTGTTTCTTGTTGCATTTGCAACTGCAGAGCCATAGTTTTTAAATCCGC
The DNA here is from genome assembly GCA_015662405.1 of Sulfurimonas autotrophica. GTDB lineage: Bacteria > Campylobacterota > Campylobacteria > Campylobacterales > Sulfurimonadaceae > Sulfurimonas > Sulfurimonas autotrophica_A. The sequence goes on from DQUE01000204.1 coordinate 3,069, forward strand.
TATATTTTTTAAACTTATACTCGCCATAACCACCGATAGAGAGAGCTTTATCTGAGTGGTAGACCTTTGAAGCGGCTTGTCCTAAAGAGGAGAAACTCTCATACTTAGTCTCTGAACCTAGTGTAGTGTTTGCTATCTCTTCTAAAAGAGTCTCATTCGTTTGCTCTTGAGATATTCTCATTTCATCTATCTCTTTTTTAAGATTTTGCATCTCTTTATAGAGCTCTTCGTTTGTTGCTGCCATACCTACGCTAGCAATAACTGCTAGACTTAAAACTATTTTTTTCATGTTTTTACTTCCTTATAAAATGGTTTAAATAGCATCTGTGCTACTGTGTCAAAAGAACTATTCTCTTGAGTTCCATACGCTATATTTGTTTGTGTTTTTTCTATATGTAGTGTACCAAACAGTAAGTCCCAGATGGCTAGTGTTCCACCAAAGTTTTTATGTGTAAAAGAGATACTATGATGGAGTTGATGTTGGAAGGGAGATATAAACACTTTTTCAAAAAAATCTCCATAACGCAAAGGCACATGTGAGTGTCTAAGGTTTGACCCTAAAAGACCAAAAACAAATAAAAAAATATTTGCACCGACTATCTCAATAAGCCCGATATTCGCACCAAAGAGATAAATAAACACTCCTGTAACAACGCCAGCACTTAGTGCATAACGAAGACCAAACAAAATATTTTCTACTGGATGTACACGGTAAAATGTCAGAGGGTTTAAAACCTCCGCACTGTGATGTACTTGATGAATTTTCCACAAAAATGGTACTGTGTGAAGAAGACGATGCAGAAGATAACGAGTAAAGTCACCTACTATAAAAAGAGTCAATGTATACAAAAGCATAACATACTCTCTACTGAAAGACAAGGTGCTTGTATATCCAAACTGCTCTTGTAAAAAAAGTATCATCCATAAAGAGACATCCTTTGAACTCAAAATCAAAGAGAGTATAAACACCTTCTTTATAAATGCCACAACTACAAAATACTTATAGTCCATCAGAGCAGATTTATGAGTCCATATCTTTCTGTTTTTATACTCACTAAGGGTTGCAGGAAAAAACCACATATAAACGCCAGCTATAAAAAGAGCACTCAAGATATAGATCCAAAATACTCTTTGGTGCGGAGTAAATATATAGTCAAGCCCTACAAACTCCACCTTAGTCTCCGTCTGCTTCTAGTAGGTCTTGCTTAAAATTAAGACCATTTATAAGAGCTGTATAGTTATCTTGAAGTTGAGCAACTGCATCAAATAACTCTCTTGTTTTAGTAGATGTTATATTACTCTCTAGGGGTCCAGCGTAGCTATTACATATGTTTACTGCCTCATCTATTTTGCTAAGTATCGCCTCAGCTTCACTTGAGGCATTTCCAAGTGTAGCTATATCACTGAGACCATTTTGCATGACTCTTTTATGCGTTAGCAGTATCTCTTTTATACTTGGTAGTGAGTTCATGCTTTTATAGTACTCTAATCTAGTTGGATCTGGGTTATCTTTAAACTTTAAAGTAAATCCAGCTGCATCGCCTATACGCTTTTCTTTGAGTTTATAGGCATTATCAACTAACTGGTTGAGAATTAGACCGATAGCTCTTTGGCTATCATCTAAAAATGTACTCTCTGAGAGATAATACTCTTGAACTTTCTTTAGATTCAAAGAGATTGCCTCTGCCATTGTTATAGCCGACTCTCGTCTAATGGTATTCATTTTGGCTAACATCTCTGAACTACTTGCATTCATATCAAAGAGTGTGTACTCGAGAGCTGTGATACCTTTGTGCGAGTTTTTATAGAGTGAGCCTGAACCATTAAAGATATTTTCTAACTCCCTAAAAAGCGTGTCACCTTTAGAGTTGAAAATGAAATGCTCAAGATAGAAGTTTGCAAGATCTCTCATCTCATCAGACTCTCTCCCTGCTACATAAGCACTCTCAACTCTTTTATACGAAAGAGCAAGCTCTTTAAACGCAGCTTGCGCAGATGCAAGAGTAGCACTTGATTTCGTCTCATTGAAATCTTTAAGAGTTTGAATAAGAGCTAAAGATTTCTCATACGAAGCATTTGCATCAGGTAAAATAACATTTTCATATATTTTTAATATACTGCTATCAATGTTGGTTTGATCTGCTCCACCTGAAGAGAGGAGTCCATTTTTACCATCATAACTATTATCATTTCCACACCCTACAAAACTAAATGTAATAAATAGCAAAGAGAGTAGTGCTGTGTATATATTTTTCATCATATTCCTTTTAAAAACTCAACTAGCATATCCCGTTCCTTTTTGCCTAACGCCTTAAACGCTAGTTGCGACTGTAAAGCCTCTCCGCCATGCCAAAGAATCGCTTCTTCTATACTCCTAGCACGGCCATCATGAAGAAGTGCCATCTCTCCTGAGACTTTTTTATAGAGTCCTATACCCCAAAGAGGTGGCGTTCTAAACTCATTTGGCTCTGCTCTAAATATCGTATGCCCATCGCTGAGTGCATCACCCATATCATGAAGCAAGAAGTCGCTATAGGGATAGATAGTAATATCTGCATCACTAAGCTTATAACTTGGCGTATGACACGAGATGCAACCTAGCCTATGAAAAATCTCTTTGCCTTTAGCAAAGTTTGCAGTTTTTCTCTGAGCAGGAATCTTAAGTGTTTTGAGGTAATAAGCTATAGCATCAAGTCTCTTCATAGGAAGGTCAAACGCATGTGCAGACTTATAAGCTTTTAAACACTCTTCTTGTGCATTAGTGCAGTTATCCCCAGGATAGAGTGGATTTGAAAGGCTCATATCGTTATATGCTGCATTTGCAGTCTGATGTTTCACAGTAACAGAAGCCGCTTTCCATGTAAAACGACCAAGCTCAGTAGCATTTGTTTCAGGGTTAAAGACCCAGTTTGCTTTTCCGGAGATACCATCCCCATCACTATCGTTTATATCCTCTTTAGCTAAAATATCTTTTTCATCTATCATCTCAATAGCACCTAATCCAACGAGTGCTAAAGCAATGTGTGGCGCGATGTTTGTATCTTTATGTAATGCTCCATATTGCAGATTATCAATCGTATATGTTGGGTGGCGTAGAGTATATTTCTCTCCATCATCATACTTACCAGTTACCTCTTTGTAGCTTACATGTATAGATCCCTCATAAGGCGTATCACTTGTTCCATTGAGACTAAGTTGCCCACCATAAGTCGGCTCAGGAACAAAACCATACTTTTTCATTGCGTCACTATTGCTATTTTTTTTAGGATCTATTGATAGTCGCATGACAAGAGAGCGGGTAATTTTTCCATTTTTGTCTGTTGGAACTCCTGCACCATTGTTTGGATGACAATGTATACATGTGTTTGCTGAAAAAAGAGGACCTAAACCATCTCTAGCAGTTGTTGCCGATGGTGCTTCAACCCATGGAATAGCAAAAAAACTTCTTCCTAATATATGTTTATCTTCATCCTCACTATTTAATGACTGAGCCTCTTTAAAAGCCATTTTGCAACTTTTGGATGTGTAAATAGTATCTTTTTTTTGAACTATCTTCTCTGTTTTCTCATCGGAAGTCTTTTTGCTACACCCAACAGCCAAAAAGGCTGCTAGAGCTAAGGATAGCACTATTTTCATTTTATATATTTGTCTCCTCAGGGTCTGTGACATCATCAGTAGTTAGTGAAACTCCATATTCACTAGCAACATCAACCATCTTATCACCCAGATCTCTTAAAGAGTTTTTAATATTTGATAGATTTTCTCTATTTTCATTTCCGGGTCTGATTTGATAATCAAAATGATAACTTGCAACCGCGTTGTTCATAGTAGCTATTTTAGAGTCAATCCCAGTTATGAGAGCATCTACATCTGCTTTTGTGTCAGCACTTAAAAGAGAATAAAAACCAGTTCCTTTTGATGAACCTTTATACTCACCTTTTAGTACATTCACAAAACCTTGATAGTTTGTTGTAATATCTCTGTGTGTATTATCAGAAAAGCATGAGTGTTCATCCTCTTCACTAGGAGTTAATATAGCAACTGCCATCCTCTCATTTGCCAACTCTGATTTTACAAAAACTCCCATACCAGCAAAAACATCTTTTAATGCCGTATCTGTAGCGATTGCATGTGAACCTGAACCTAAAAATGCTTCACGGTATGAACCAGGCTGATTGCTCCAAGCATCTACCATTTTGCCTAAATCATCTACCATTAACTCTGCTGCTGCTTTTAGGTAATCTTTTCTTCTATCTGCATGTGAATCTGTAGTATAGTCTGACAATGGTCTCTCACCTGCTTTTGTAGGACCATTTGTGATAGTATCATCTATAAAGCTGTTATAGTCTTGATCCTGCCCCCATAGTAAAAACTCTATTGCATGGTAACCTGTTGCAACATTTGCATCACCACCATTCTCATTCAGTGCAGAGATAACATCCTTTGTGATTGTTGTAACATTAACTTCATCTCCACCATCTGGAGTAAAAATGCCAACTGTATCTATAATATTTCCACTTGTTATTGAACCATCTGCAGCTACTGTGTAGTCTATCATATTTTCATCAAGTGGCCATGCGTTTAGCTGACCCTCAGGCGCACCCCAAGAAGCCGCAAAACCCTCTTCAGCATCGATAGGACCATTTGAGAGTCTAAAGATTTCTGTTGTTCCATAAGACTCACGAGACTTTAACCAAGCTGTTTTAGCTGCTGCTAAAGTATCTTCTGTTGGATTGTTTGTAAATGTCTCAATCGCTTCTTTGAGAGCAATCGCGTCATTATAAGCATCTGTATAGTTTGCAAGTGCAATATCTGCATAAGTAGTTAAAACTACTCGCTTTTGAGCAGCTGTAATTTCTGCCTGCGTCTGAGTCACCGGGTTGTTGTTATTGTCATCATCAGAGCTACAACCTGTTGTACCTAAAGCTAGAAGAGAAGCTAAAACGATTGAACCTACTATTTTGTTACCTTTTTTCATCACAATTTTCCTTTAATGTTGGTATTGATTATTGAAATTATACAATTATTTTCTTAAAGAATTATAATAATCGTTATCGAATATTTTTTCGTTTTTTAACTCTAAGGTAATCCTCCCTCCTTGAGTAGTTATATATCTCCACTTTTTTACTCTTAATTTTTGATAAAATGGTTTCAATTTTATCAAATACTTCCATCGCTATTTTAATACCATTAATGACATCTGCTTCATTATTTGGATACTCATGTGTTAGTTTATTCCTTAACTTTCTATACTCCATCCAATCCATAGAGTTTTCAATGATTTCAAACTTTTCAAGTTTGTCTAAAAGATCTAACAAAGACATATTATCCTTATATTCTCCAATTTCATCTAAAAATACCTTAAATAACTTCTCACCCATCATATCTTGAAATTTTATAAATCTTACTTGTTAGTGGTATTTTAAAACTTACCCTACTCTGCTCTTCTTTGTCACTTGGTTTTATAAGCTCAAAATACGCCTTTCTCTCTTAGCTTTAAACTCATTGTATCTAGTTTTTAATTAAAAGTAAATCTCTAGCTCTGCTATTTATTTAATATTTTTCTAAACTTTTCACTATAAATAATTTTAACTATAAATGGTGGCATCAGTCTTGTCATTAGCCTTATTATAGGGTATATTAATCTATAATTGTACCCATATAGTTTTTTTATACCATTCCAATAGATACCAAATTCTCCAAATGCTCTTTTATAGCTTCTTCTTTTATA
>DQUE01000033.1 GCA_015662405.1 Sulfurimonas autotrophica
ATATTCGCTTTTAAATATAAATCACCTTTTTCTCCAGCTTTACGGTTCATGGCTCCATGCTCTTTAACTCTAAATTTTTGGTTATTTTTGGTGCCTTCTTTTACTTTTATAGTTATCTCTTTATATAATGTTTCAACTTTTACTTTACCCCCAAAAAGAGCCAATTTTAGAGGAATATCTATGAGCTTTATAAGATCACTCCCTGTTCTCTCATATTCAGGTGATTCACTAACTTCAACACTTAGTATCATATCGCCACGTTGCCCTTGATGGCTCTTGCCCTTATTTCTAATACGAAGTTTTTCACCATCTTTAATACCAGCTGGTACTTTTACATCAAAACTTTCTCCACCATAGCTAATAGAGTGTTTACCACCAAGAACTGCAACATTAAAAGGTATAGTTATTTTGGCACTGACATCAAGGTCTGGCTCACCAAAACTACCACTAAAACCACCTTGACTAAAGCCTCCAAAGCCACCACCCATGCTGTTGCCGCCGCCAAACATGCTTCTCAATATATCATCTAAATTTGCACCACCACCTTGCCTTTGAGCAAAGTCATGAAAATTTTGACCACCAAACATACTATCACCATATTGGTCATATTGTGATTTTTTAGATTTGTCACTCAATATTTCATAAGCTGCATTTATCTCTTTAAACTTATCTTCTGCTTCTGCTTCTTTATTAATATCTGGATGATATTTTCTTGCCAATCTTCTATATGCTTTTTTTATCTCATCAGCACTAGCCCCTTGAGAAACTCCCAAAGTATCGTATAAACTCTTACTCATCCATTCTTACCTTTTAGTTAATATTAGACTTTTTGCATAACTCCTTATAGTCTTGGAGGATTTATGCAAGAAGTCTATTATATTATTTTAGCATAAAAGTTTAGTCTAAGTCAATCAACTTTTATGATTGTTTACCATATATTAACTTCACTTTATTATACTTTCAATATTACATATCGAAGGAAATATCATGAAAAAAACAATTTTACTTTCCACAATGACTGCTGTAGCCCTTGTTGCAGGAAATATAAATATAGAAAATATGCCAAACAATTCAAAGAGAGTATACCCATCGAATGAAAAAATTATTCTCTCTTACAATAACTCAATTAAAGAGATAAAGAAAAGTGTTGTGAACATTTCTACAACAAAAACAGTAAACCAAAGCAATCAACTAAATCAGATGTTAAACAATCCACTTTTTAAAGATTTTTTTGGACAAGCATTTCCAAATATTAAACCGCAAAAACGCAAAACTCACTCTTTAGGATCTGGTGTTATCATTTCTCAAAATGGTTACATAGTTACAAACAACCATGTAGTAGAGGGGGCTGATGAAATTATAGTCACTCTTATAGGTCAAGATAAAGAGTACACAGCAAAGGTGATAGGGCTTGACCCTAAAACAGATTTGGCTGTTATAAAAATAGAAGCGAATAAACTAGAAGCTGCTAAGTTTGGAAATTCTGAAAAACTTAAAGAAGGAGATTTGGTATTTGCTATAGGAAATCCTTTTGGAGTTGGCGGATCAGTCACTCAAGGCATTATCTCAGCACTAAACAAAAGTGGAATCGGATTAAACCAGTATGAAAACTTTATACAAACAGATGCTTCAATCAATCCAGGCAACTCTGGTGGTGCTTTAGTGGATAGTCGTGGTGCTCTAATAGGGATTAACAGTGCTATTCTTTCAAGAAGCGGAGGAAATAATGGTATAGGTTTTGCAATTCCATCAAAAATGGTAGCAAACATAGCTGTTTCACTCATCGAAGATGGCAAAATAGACAGAGGTTACATTGGTGTATCTATTTCAGACCTTACGAATGAACTTAAAGAAGTTTACACAAGCAAAGGTGGAGCATTTATTTTAAATGTTGAGAAAAATTCACCAGCATCAATAGCAGGCTTAAAACTTGGTGATTTAATTGTTGAAATAGATGGAAAGAGTGTTAAAAATGCAAATGATTTGAAAACTATTGTAGGAAATAAAACACCTGGTAAAACTATAAAAATCAAATATGAGAGAGATAGTAAAATCAAAAGTACAAATATAGTTTTAGCAAATATGGATAAAAGTCTAAATCCAGCTACGAAAATGGCATATATACAAGGTTTAAATCTTGAAGAACTTACAGATAAAATAAGAGCAAGATACCAAATACCAAACCACATAAAAGGTGTGTTTGTTTCAGGAGTCAAAACTGGTTCACATGCACATAAACTTGGTTTTATGCCTGGTGATATTATAGTGCAAGTTGACCAAATGAGTATTGAAAACTTTAATGATGTAAAAGAGGCATTAAAAGGTAAAAAGAAAAAGGTAGTGTTTGTAAACAGAAATGGATATCATAAACCAATCGTTATAAAGTAAATGCTATAATCTTTTAAGTTTGATCATCATTAAATATGTCATTTATGGTGGTCAAACACTTATCTCTTTTAAAAAGTGAGTGCAAATGACAAATATCTTAATGATAGAGGATGATTTAGAGCTAGCAGAGATTTTAACAGAGTATTTAGAGCAATTTGATATGCAGGTGACTACTGCTGAAGATCCTTTCATGGGACTTTCAACTCTGAGTATGCAAGATTTTGATTTAATTATATTAGATTTAACTCTTCCTGGCATTGATGGGCTTGATGTGTGTAAAGAGATAAGAAAAAAGTGTATTACTCCTATCATTATATCTTCTGCTCGTCACGATATCACAGACAAAGTAACTGCCTTAGAGAATGGAGCAGATGACTATTTGCCAAAACCATATAATCCAATGGAACTTCAAGCAAGGATAAAGAGTCTCTTAAGACGAAATCAACAAATAAGCAATACAACAGATAAAGTAAAACCAGAAGAGAAACAACAAGATTTAATAGTGAATGAAAATTCTATGAGTATAAAGTTTTTAGGAAATGATCTTAGTTTAACAAGAGCAGAGTATGGAATACTAAGCTATCTTATTAAGAAAGATGGTGGTGTAGTATCAAGAGAAGAGTTAATATATAATGTTGATTCTATTAGCGAAGATACATCAAATAAAAGCATAGATGTAATCATTGGTAGAATTAGGCATAAACTAAATGAAAACTCAAAAGAACCAAAATATATACAATCAGTTCGTGGAATAGGATATAAATTTTTAAAATGAAATTTAATATAACAAGATCTTCTATATTTTTTAGTATTACTTTTGCTTTTTTACTCTCTTTAGTAAGCGTTTTTTTAGCGGCTATATTTCTTTTAGAATATGACAAACAAGAGTATACTGATAAACTCAATAAAAAATACTCTATTATTGCACGTGCTACACTTTTTCACCTTAACAACTTTATTAATAAAACAGAATTACAACAACAAATTAAAGACTATAGCATGAGAGAAATAAGTAATAATAAAATAAAAGACTACATTATAGAGCAATCAAAAGTTATACAAAAAATCGAAAGTAAAATAGGAAATAGCTCAATACTCAAGTATAAAAAATACCACTATCTCTTCATAGAACATGGAAATTCTACACAACTTTTTAAAGATGAAGATTACCAACCTCATAGGTATGATGTAATAAAAATAATTTTTAGTTTTATATTTTTTATCATAATCTTTTCATATATTATGACTATTAGAAAAATAAAACCATTAAGACGACTAAAAAGACAAATGGATAAATTTGGAAATGGAAGTTTAGATATAGACTGCAAACAGGATGGTGAAGATGAAATTTCTCAAGTGTCAAACTCTTTTCAGCACGCTGTAGAGCAGATTAAAAAGCTCAATAACTCAAGGCAACTATTTTTAAGAAACATCATGCATGAGCTTAAGACACCTATAACAAAAGGTCGTATAAGCGCAGAAATGATACCTAA
>DQUE01000096.1 GCA_015662405.1 Sulfurimonas autotrophica
GACAACAATATTAAAAGTGAAGATATAAAACACTTTATTCCTCATCAGGCAAATTTGCGAATTATTAAAGCTGTTGGTGAAGCTTTAAAGATGAGAGATGATCAGGTTGTGGTAACAGTTGAAAAATACGGCAATACTTCGGGTGCATCCATCCCAATGGCAATAAATGATCTGTATGAATCAGGTGAGCTGCAAGCTGGTGAGTTAATGCTGCTTGATGCTTTTGGCGGGGGATTAACTTGGGGTTCAGCACTGGTTCCTTTCTCCCCACTAAAATAATTATTCTCTATTACATAATTTGGGATAATGCTTTTTTTACTCTCTTAAAAAACTCTTCTTCATTTGGTAAATCTAAATCAGCATCTCGTAACTTTTCGCCCCACATCGGATTAGGAAAGTAACTGTCATTTTCAAATCTTGCCATTACATGGAGATGGACATGTGGGAGCATATTGCCAAAAGATGCCATATTGATTTTGTTAGGGTTGTAATATCTCCTCATTTCATCTTCGATAAGAGCAAAGATTGCAAAGAGTTGCTCTCGCAACTCTTTTGGAAGATCGCCAAGTTCTTTGTATGCTTCTTTAGTGAAAATTTTTAGCCAAGGAATTTCACTCTCTTCTTTTTCTATGTAAAAATTAGCATTCTCGTAAATTCTAAGTTTACTCATTGCAGAGCTTAGTCTCTATTTCTATTTCTGTTAGAAGAGCTTCTATTTCCACGGTATCCGCCACCGTCACGGTTTCTGCTACCACTTGAACGATTACGGCTGTTTCCACGGTATCCACCACGGCTTCTACCACCTTTGCCTCTACTGTTATTTCGCTTACTTGCACGCTCTAAAATAGCAGTAAGTTTATCAGCAGGAATACCAATATCGCTCGGACCTTTGATCTCTTGTCTGTCTAAAAGCATAGAGATGAGTTTAAACATGATTTTTTCTTCATCTATATCCTCTTTGAGACGATCAAGAATTTTGTGTGCTTCATCATAGATTTTTTGATCCTCTATTGCTTTTACCATTTTATCTATTGTAGAGTTACGTAAATCATTTTTACTAGGAACAAAAGCATGGTTCATTGACGTACCTACTTTTTGTTTAATACGTTGCAACTCTTTAAACTCTAAAGGTGTAAGCAGTGTAATTGCTTTTCCTTTTGTACCTGCACGACCAGTTCTGCCGATACGGTGAACATAAGACTCAGGGTCAAATGGAATATGATAGTTAAATACGTGAGAGATATTGTTTACATGTATGCCACGAGCAGCAACATCGGTTGCAACAAGCACTTTTACAGAGTCATTTTTAAAGCCTTTAATAACTGCTTCGCGTTGACGCTGTTCCATGTCGCCATGGAGTCCATTTGCCAAATAACCTGCATTTGAGAGTACATTACTGAGTCTGTCAACTTCTGATTTTGTTCTACAAAAGACAACTGATTTTGTACTGTTTTCTGCGTCCATGAGGCGAATAATTGCATCATCTCTTTCATGTTCATCAATGACATAGTACTCTTGTTCAATATCTGTATTTGTTGTTTCACCTTTTGTAATTGAAACAAAAGCAGGGTCTTTTAAAATCTTATTCGCAAGATTTTTAATTGGCTGTGGCATAGTTGCTGAGAAAAGCAATGTTTGTCTATTTGTTGGAAGATAGGAAAATATCTCATTAATATCATCCAAAAATCCCATGTCAAGCATTTCATCAGCCTCATCAAGTACGACAACACTCGGTGTAAAATCCTGTAACATATCTCTTTTGAGTAGGTCTAACATTCTACCTGGCGTTGCAACTACAACGTTTGCACCACGACCGATAAGGTCAAGTTGGCGTTTATATGAACTACCACCATATACTGTAACTGTTTTTACATTCAAATTGCGACCATATCGAAAGATTTCATCACTTACCTGTGTTGCAAGTTCGCGTGTAGGTGTAATAACAAGCATTTCAACTTTTCCATTGAGTTTCATTTTTGAAAGAGTCGGAAGTGAAAAAGCTGCTGTTTTTCCTGTACCTGTATGTGCCTGACCAACCATATCTCGACCTTCGAGTATGATAGGAATTGCCTGAGCCTGAATAGGTGAAGGGACTGTAAAGCCAGCAAATTTGATACTTTTAAGTATTTCTGGTTTTAGGTTTAACGAATCAAATGTGATTGTAGGTTCTTGTGTTGTTTGTGGTTCTTGTGCATTTTCTTGCATCATTATCCTTTTATATGACTTTTAAAGTCTTTTTATATATAAGGAGATGACGCAAGTTCTACTAAAATTTCCACTTTAAGTCTATCAGGGCATCTTCCCCTTAAAATATTTATGGAATTATAGCTAAATATTTCTAAGTTTGTATTAAATATACGAATATTTGTAATCAATTAAATAAATAATCTGAATAAGTTACTGCAAAATTGAGTATAATATAAAAATAAAATTTTAATAAGGTTTACAATGAATGACAATATATATTTGGCAGTAATTGCTTTTTTGGGAGTATCTTTTTTCGTATCTTTATATCTCTCCATGAAACAAAAGAGTGAAAAAGAGGCTCTTCATACAAAGGCTGAGGAGTTGCAAAGCTCTTATTTTGCATTGACAAGTAGTTATGAGCAGTTAAAAGAAGACTATAACGCTTTAGAGATTGAATATGCAGTGTTACAATCAAGATACAATGATGAGATGAAAGCTTCAGCTGAAAAACTAGAAGTTTTACAAAAAGCAAAAGAGGAGCTCTCACAAGAGTTTAAATTGCTAGCAAATAAAATCTTTGAAGAGCGTTCAAAACAGTTTAGTTTTGAAAATAAAGAGCAGTTAGAACTCCTTTTAAAACCGTTTCGTGAACAGATAACAAATTTCTCTAAAGAGGCTAGAGAGCAGTTTGAAGTAGAGCTCAAAGATAGACATTTACTAAAAGATGAATTGGCACGCCTTAAACAGATGAATGAAACTTTGGCACATGAAGCACTTAATTTGACAAAAGCGCTCAAAGGTGAGAATAAAACGCAAGGAAACTGGGGCGAGTTGGTTTTAGAAAATATACTTGAGCAATCTGGTCTTCGAGAGGGTGTGGAGTATGAACTCCAAGCAACGCTCAAATCAAATGAGGGCAAAAGCTATCGCCCTGATGTTATTATTCATATGCCACAAAATAGAGATATTATAGTAGACTCTAAAGTCTCACTCACTGCCTATGAGCGATTTGTTAATGCAGATGAACCTGAGATAAAGGCGCAAGCCTTAAAAGAGCATATAGCAAGTATCTCATCACATGTAAAAGAGCTGAGTGCCAAAAATTATGAAAAACTTGAAGGTGTTCATAC
>DQUE01000043.1 GCA_015662405.1 Sulfurimonas autotrophica
GGTGATAATAAAAGAGTAGTAGAGATAAAGGAGCAACTCATAGCTTTGGGTTATAGTGTTGGTGCAATAAGACAGCCTACAGTAGCATCGCCAATAATTCGTCTTATAGCAAGAGTTGGAGAGAGCAAAGATGCTTTGCGAGATGTGTGTAGAGTTTTGGCAGGTATGTGATGCAGGTTTCAAAACTTGTGATTAGTTTGCATCAGGAAATTTTAGTAGATATTGCTTTTGATATACAATCATCACTAGCACTCATTGGTCAGAGTGGAAGCGGAAAGAGTCTCACACTCAAAGCACTGCTTGGTATGCTACCAAAAGAGATGCATGTAGTGCTTAAATATAATGCAGACTTTAGGCTCATTAGAGGTAAAACAGTCTCTTTTGTTCCACAAAACCCCTTTACGGCACTCTCACCACTGACTAAAATTAAAAAACAGTTTTTTAGTAGTACAACAAGGGTGAGAGAGCTTTTTGATGCGCTAGGACTTGAGTATGCATTGCTTGAGCGATTTGCACCAGAACTCTCTGGTGGACAACTTCAGCGTGTTGTCATCGCAATTGCGTTAGAATCGAAGCCAAAACTACTGTTGCTAGATGAACCAACGACGGCACTAGATCCAGATACGAAAGAGACTGTTTTACAGCTTTTACAAAGACTGCAGAAAAAAGAGCAGTTTAAGATATTGTTTGTCACACATGATATAAACTCAGCGAAAGAGTTGTGTGAAGATGTGGCGATTATAAAAAATGGAAAAGTAGTTGAGAGAGGAAAGATGGATGATGTGTTGTACAATCCAAAGCAGGTATATACAAAAACATTGATAGAAGCAAATTTTGCCAACAGGAAGTTTAGAATATGAAAAAAGTACTCAAAAGAATATTTATAACGCTGTCTGTTTTAGGATTTTTATCCCCTTTTATAATCCTTGGCTACTATCTAGTAAGTTATGATTATGACATCTCTTCGCTTGTTGATTATCAACCAAAACAGACAAGCAGAATTTATGATAAACATGGAGAAAAAATAGCAAATATTTTTGATGAGCAGCATAGATATTATGCTTCATTTCAAGAAATTCCTCCACGAATAATTGAAGCACTTGTTGCCATTGAAGATACAACTTTTTTTGAGCACTCTGGAGTCAATTTTGATGCAATTTTTCGTGCAATTATTAAAGACATCAAAGCAGGAAAGATGGTTGAGGGTGCAAGTACGATTACACAGCAACTTGTAAAAAACAGACTTTTAACTCGAGAGAAGAAACTCTCACGAAAGATAAAAGAGTTGATATATTCGTTGAAACTCGAACATGCTTTGACAAAAGAGGAGATACTAGAGCGTTATTTAAATGAGATATATTTTGGGCATGGATACTATGGCATTAAAACGGCAGCAGATGGCTATTTTCATAAAAAACTCTCTGATTTGACACTCAAAGAGATGGCAATACTTGTAGGTTTACCAAAAGCACCAAGCACTTATGCGCCTACAAAAAATTATGATATCTCTATGGGTAGGGCAAATCGTGTCATTACAAGAATGCATACGCTTGGCTGGATTGATGATGAGACCTTTTATAAAGCATTAGCCCAACGACCGGTTGTGTATGATGATACACTCACGCAAAACAAGGCACCTTTTATTGTTGATGAGGTTCTACGAAGATTTCGTGCAATGGGGATAGATGATTTAAAAACAGGTGGCTATGAGATATATACTACTGTAGATTTACGACTGCAAAATGCAGCGCGTGACGCTTTAGGGCATGCGTATAATCTTGCAATGAAGCGTATACAAAAGTATAAAAAGCAAGAGCAACTTAAGCAAAAAGAGGCAATTGCAAGAGGAGATGAGACATTTACAATGCAAGATGTCAATGTTTCTCAACTCAATGGTGCCATGGTGTCACTTGATTCTCAAACAGGGGATATTTTGGCACTTGTTGGTTCAACAGACTATAAAAAAAGCTCTTATAATCGTGCAACGCAAGGGAGACGCCAACCCGGTTCTGCATTTAAGCCGTTTATATATCAGGTGGCTATTGACTTGGGATATTCAGGAGCTACAAAAATTGTTGATATCGCAAAGACATACGCATATAAAAGAGATGGCAAAGAGGTAAAGTGGCAACCAAAAAATTATGAAAAAAACTATAAAGGACTTATTACACTGAGAGAAGCATTGGTACATTCAAGGAATTTAGCGACGATTAATCTTGTCAATGAGATAGGACTCAGTAGGCTATTAAAAGAGTTGAAAAAATTTCATATTAAGGATATTCCTCATGATCTATCTATCTCTCTTGGTACGATGTCACTCTCGCCTTTAGAGTTAGCGCAGCACTATACATCGTTTTCAAATAGTGGTATTCAAGTGCAACCTCATTTGATTAAGAGTATAGATCAAAAAGGTAATACTATTTATGAGCGAAATGTTGTAGCAAATTTTATAACAGTACCAACACAATCTTTTATTATGACAACAATTTTAAGAGATGTTGTCAATCGTGGTACTGGAAGACGTGCTAAAGTGAAGGGGATAGAGTTAGCAGGTAAAACAGGAACAACGAACAACAATGTTGATGGATGGTTTGCTGGTTACTCTCCAACGATTGAAACGGTTGTTTGGTTTGGAAATGATGATAACTCTCCGATGTATCATAAAGAGACAGGAGGGAGAGTTGCCGGTCCTGCATTTGCTCACTATTTTCAAAATGTAATACGACTCTATCCGCAGATAAAACGTAAATTTGATACTCCAGAGGGAATAATAGAGGTGAAGATAAATGGAAAAAAAGAGTATTTCAGTGATATCTCTAAGCCACCAAGAAGTGACTATGATGATAAAATAGAATCTGAGCTACTCTTTTAAACTCCTAAGTAAAAGCTCTGTTTAAGGCACAAAACATAGCTTTTATGGAAGCTATTGTGATGTCATTATCGACGCCAACTCCAAAACATGAAAGCACCTCTTTTGTCTGAATCTCTATATAGGCGACTGCTTTTGCACTGCTTTTATCTCCACATGAGTGTTCAGAGTATGATTTGACTGTAAAATCATTTTTATAATTTTTCATAAGTGCATTTTTACAGGCATCTATAGGACCGTTTCCCTCTCCTTTTGCTGTAATGACTTTCTCATCTTCTTTGTATGTTAATGTACAAGAAGATATACCATTGTCTGACACAAGTGCACAATCAAGAAAAGAGATATGCTCAGCAATAGTAAAATAAGTATTTTTAAACACTTCAAGAATCTCTTCTGGTTCTAACTCTCTTCCTTTCTCATCACTTAAAGCTTGTACGGCACGACCGATTTCAGGATGCATAGCTTTTGGCAAGTGGTAGCCATAGTTGTGTTCAAGTATGTAAGCAACACCACCTTTACCAGATTGTGAGTTGATTCGGATGATACTCTCATATGTTCGTCCAACATCTGCGGGGTCTATCGGTAGGTAAGGAACCTCCCAAAATGGATCCTCTTTTGTTTGTTGATAGGCAAGTCCTTTATTTATTGCATCTTGGTGTGAGCCTGAAAAAGCTGTATAGACTAACTCTCCTACATATGGATGACGTGGATGCGTTGGAAGTTCTGTACACTTCTCTACAATCTCAACGACTTCATTAACATTAGAAAAATCAAGCCCTGTATCGATTCCTTGAGAGGTCATATTTAACGCTAAAGTTATAATATCAACATTTCCTGTTCGCTCACCATTGCTCAAAAGTGTTCCTTCAACTCTATCAGCACCTGCTAATAGTGCAAGCTCTGTCGCAGCGATGGATGTTCCTCTATCATTATGCGTATGTGTTGAGATGATAACATTTTCACGATTATCTAAATGTCTGCTCATCCACTCTATCTGATCTGCATAGATATTTGGTGTTGCCATCTCTACAGTTGCTGGTAGATTGATGATGACTCTGCGCTCTTTGCTAATTCCCCAACGAGCAGTAACAGCATTCGAGATTCTCGCTGCAAAATCAAGCTCCGTTCCTGTAAAGCTCTCCGGAGAGTACTCCAAAAAGATCTCTCCATCGTGTTTTGCTTCATATTTTTTTACCAAGTCAACACCCTGCAATGCAAGTGCTATAATCTCATCTTGCGATTTGCCAAAGACAATTTTTCTTTGTGCCACTGAAGTTGAGTTGTAAAGATGAACAGTGGCTTTTTTTACACCTGATAGTGCTTCAAAAGTCTTTGCAATAAGATGCTCTCTTGCTTGCACTAATACTTGAATAGTGACATCATCAGGTATTAAGTTCTCATCAACAAGTTTGCGTAAAAAATCGAATTCTACTTTCGAGGCAGAGGGAAAGCCAACCTCTATCTCTTTGAAACCAAGTTTGAGTAAGAGTGCAAATAATTCAAGTTTTTTGTTCATATCCATAGGATTGATAAGTGCTTGATTGCCATCACGCAAATCAACACTACACCATATAGGTGCTTTTGTTATAGTATTGTCCGGCCACTCTCTATCGGGCAACTCTATCTTAGGGTAAGGTTTGTATTTACCTTTAGGAATATTCTTCATTAAGAATCCTTCTACTTGAATTATTAATAGATGCACTCTTACATACACTATTAATTGCGAAATTATATCTAATTTTTGATTATAAAAAGTTTGTAGGAAATTGTTTGAAAGAGTTTTAAGGTTACATGGAAAATATTCCCACTACAAGGAGTGGGAAAAAGATGACGCAAAAAAGCTTAACACTGGTAGGTAGTTTTAAACTCATATGCAGTTGGACGACCTTCATCTGGGAATACATCACGCTCAAATTTATATCTTTGGTATGTATTGATCATCTCATCTGTAAAGACTGGTTTTAAGAAATCATTATCTGCAATAAGCCCCTCAAGTGCCTCGCGAAGTGTGTGTGGCATCTGCGCAATACCTTTTTCTCGAATCTCATCAAGTGTGAGTTCAAAAAGATCTTCATCCATTGGACCAACAGGAGTAAGCTTGTTTTTAATGCCATCAAGTCCAGCCATCATCATAACAGAAAATGCTAGGTAAGGACAAGCTGTAGAGTCTGGGAAACGCATCTCAATACGTGTAGCTTTTTCACCTGCACCATAAGGGATACGACAAGCCGCAGAGCGGTTTTGTGAAGAGTAAGTAAGAATACTTGGTGCCTCAAATCCAGGAATAAGACGTTTGTAGGAGTTTGTTGAAGCATTTGTAAATGCAGCAACAGCCTCTGCATGTTTAAAAATTCCTGCAACATAGTTAAGTGCTAATTCAGAGAGGTTAGCGTAGTTGCCCTCTTTGTAGAAAAGATTTTTGCCATCTTTCCAAAGTGATTGGTGTACATGCATACCATTTCCATTGTCACCATAGAGTGGTTTTGGCATAAATGTAGCAGTTTTTCCATTGAGGTGAGCAATCATTTTAACAACATATTTGTATTTTTGTACATTATCTGCAGCAGTGATAATATCTCCAAAAACGATACCAATTTCACCTTGTCCTTGTGCAACTTCGTGGTGACCAAGAACAACTTCAAGACCAACTTGCTCTAATACTTGCATCATCTCTGCACGCATATCTACCATCGAGTCTGTTGGTGCAACTGGGAAGTAACCACCTTTTGTGCCAGGGCGGTGTGCTGTGTTGTAGAGGTCATCATAGTGTGTGTTGGAGTTCCAGTCTCCCTCTTCTGTATCGACTCTGTAGCCTGATTCATTGATATTGTCTATAAATTTCACATCATCAAAGATAAAAAACTCATTTTCAGGCCCAAAGTATGCCGCATCAGCTATACCGATCTCTTCTGCATGTTTGAGTGCTTTTTTCGCAATAGAGCGTGGGCACTTCTCATAAAGTTCGCCTTTGTAGATATCATAGATATCACAAATAACAATTACTGTAGGGTCTGCAGTGAAAGGATCTAAAAATGCTGTTTCGATATCTGGCTTTAAAATCATATCTGATTTGTTTATCGGTTGCCAAGCCTCAATTGAGGAACCATCAAATGGAAAGCCATTTCCTAAGTTTTCAGCATTTACCGCACTATAACGGTATGTAAGGTGATGCCATGCACCTTTAATATCAGTAAATCTTAAATCTACAAACTGTACATCGTTTTCATTACAAAATGTAAAGAACTCTTCTACGTTGTTAACAAATTTTCCCATGAGTTTTCTCCTGAATTTTATCTATATGTAGTATATCTTATTTAAACAAATTTATATCTTTAGAAGTGATTAAAAAATAATCAATTTTCTAGAAGTGTCCTTTGAAATGTTTGAGAGTGTGCTAAAAACAGCATAAAGAGAAAAAGCTGTTTTTTAAATCAAAGCACTGATTGCAAGATGTTTTTGTTCATTTTTAGCAACTTTTTTTTGACTTGAGAGTATTTTATTTATCGTCTCTTCTGAAACTGCCTCTTTTTGTTGTCGTGTAATAAGTACAGAAGCACTCGCACTAAGAAGTGGAAATTTACTCTTTTGTTCATCATGTCTGTTTTTAGAGATGATGTAGCCATTTTCTCTATCTTTTGGCGAATAAAACTCTCTAGCAGAGCTTGCAAATTTTTCAAGAATAGTATATATCTCTTTGAGATATTTTTGATAGTTGTTTATATCAATATCTTCGAAGGCTATGAAAAAATCATCCCCTCCAATATGCGCTTTAAAAACATTTTTTGCTAACTCTTTTCTTAAAATATCGGCAAAAAGTTGAATAATTCTATCTCCATTTCTAAATCCATATACGTCATTAAAAGCTTTAAAGTTGTCCAAATCAAAATAGCAGAGCATATAGGATTTGTCTGATTCGCAAACGCTGTTTATCTGTTTTTCAATGATTGTGTTACCAGGAAGTTTTGTGAGGGGATTTTGATCCCTTGCTTGTAAAATATTCTCTTCATGCATAAGGGTAATAATGGCTCTAGCAGATAAAAATCCGTGATAAGCGCCATCTTTTGTCATAATAATTCCAACTGATTCAGGATTGTTTGCAAAAAGCTCTATCAATGTATCTGTTGTACTATTTATATCTGCATTACCACAAGGATGAAGAAGGTTTGCCAATTTTGAGGTGCTTTGTTCATTTAAGAGCAGAGAGATTCCATAAGGGGAGTAGAGAAACTCTTTTATGTCAGACTCTAAAAGAATGCCAAGTGGTTCATTCTGTGCATTGACAATAGGCACGATGGGAGCATTTTTGTTTTTTTTGAAATACTCTATTACCTTGTTCATTTTTGTTTTGATTGTAAGGGGTTTTATTTGCTCTATATTTTTTATGAGTAGGGTATTTTTATCACCATAGCGTCTATCATTAGTAATTATCTCTATAATATTTTGATACTCTAGAAGAATTTCACTTGTATTTTTTGTTGGTTTTTGTATAAAATAGCCCTGTGCTAGGTGGCAGCCTATATCTTTACATGTAAGATACTCTGCTTTTGTTTCAATACCTTCAGCAATTACTTTAATACCAAGTTGAATAGCGAGATGGGTAATATTTCGTACCATGAGTTTTTTCTTCATATTCTTCTCAAGTCCCTGAAGAAAAAATCTATCTATTTTAATAATATCAGGAGTAGAATCATAAAAAAGTTTGTACCCCGAATGACCAACACCAAAATCATCAATGGCTATGGAGAAATCTTCACTTTTATAGTGTTGCAACACTCTCTCTAAATCATGTTCATTTACAATTTTTTGTCTTTCAGAAATTTCAAAACAGATGTTTTCTTTTCTTATATTGAGTTCTTTGAGAAGTTCTGTTGTATTTCCTGTTGAATAGTTGTCCATTTCAAAGAGTCTATTGTCAAGGTTGTAAAAGAGCTTGATATTTTTATACCCTTTGATCTGTGTATATTTTTTAAAGGCTTTTTCTCTGAGTGCCAAGTCAAAAGAGTAGAGTAGCTTCTCTTTGTAAACTGTATCAAAAAGAGAAAAAATGGATTTAAATCCAACATCTTGAAAATTTCTCAGTAGCGCTTCCACACCATATATTTTACCTGTATGGATGTTAATGATAGGCTGAAACGCGACATCAAGGAGTTCTAAATGTGACTTCCAGTGTTGTGTAAGTGCTATATTCATGTATCTATATATCTCTTTCTCTGGGATTCTTTTATCTTGGAAATATCAACGACAATAAAGCTGTCGATACAGTTGGAAAAATCGTAATCTATATTGTAAGCACAAAATTGTATGCCACCCTCTTCACAAAGATCAGCATACTGTTTATAGAGGGTTGGAATATTGGTGTTGATACTACCAAGTGCTTTTTTGAGTCTTTTGAAATTCTCTTTGTACTCAGGTGCATGCAACTCCTCTTGTAAGTTTTGTAGCAACGCTTTGTCTGTTTGAAAGTTATAAGGTGTTTTTGCACTGACAAGGTTTTGCGTGTCTTTAAAGTTTGTATCATAAAAATATAAAATCATATCTTTGGCTGCTTTGGAGTAGTTCTCACTGAGTGAAACAGCCCCATACATGTAACGAATATGCGGATTGTTCCTCAAATAGGCTCCTATACCATACCATAAATAGTCAAGCGCACGTGAACCCCAGTATTTTGGCTGCACAAAACTTCTCCCTAGCTCAATAGCATCACTCAGATAAGGGAAAAAATTCTCATTATAGTCAAAAAGTGTTGTCGTATAGAGTGCATCTACTCCACGCTCTTTTATAATATCTGCACATTCAGCTATACGATAGGCTCCGACAATCTCAAGATCTTCATCATCCCAAAGGATGATATGTTTATAGTATCGGTCATATTTATCAATGTCTCTTTTTTTGTTAATACCTTCGCCTACTTTTCGAAAAGAGAGCTCTCTTAGTCTGCCTATTTCGTTGATGATTATAGAGTTGTTATCGCTGCTACTATAGAGATATATCTTTTTTTTATCTTTTGTCTCTCCTAGTAGTTGCGAGGATTTGAGCTCTTTTTTTATGTCGCGTCTATCTTGTGGAGGGGCAATTGGTTTTTGTGTTATAAAGTAGCATTTGTCTTTTTTGAGTGCATAAAGATGCTTTTTGTAGAGTTCAACAAGCTTATCTTTTTGTATCCCTTTTGGCATTATATTTTCATAAGGTATCAACTCTCCTACTATCATTTGTATAGATTTATTTTTTTGCTTAAACATCTCATGTGCTAAAAGTAAAGCAGAAAGTTTTTTATTGAGTGCTGAAACAGAGTAAAAGGTTTTTGAGTTTTTTCCACCTATAAAAACTGGCAAAATTGGAGCATTTCCCTTTTTTGCAAATTGCAAAAAGCCCTTGTGCCACTGTTTGTCTTTTATGCCTGTAGGTGTAGCTCTGCTTACCTCTCCTGATGGAAAAATTATAAGCGCTTTTTCTGCATCAAGTGTTGCATATATTTCTGCTATAGACTCTTTTGTTTGTCGAGGCTGAAAGTTGTTGATGTTAATTAGAATATTTTTTATCGGAGTGATAGCTTCTAAGAAGTCGTTGGCGACAACTTTAATATCTTTTCTGACATTACTGACGAGCTTGATGAGTGCAAGTGCGTCCAAAGAGCCTAAAGGGTGGTTGGCAATGATGACAACTCGTCCAGAAGAGGGTATGTTTTGTATATCTTTATCAGAGACTGAAAAGCTGAAGTTAAGATACTCTAGTACTTCATCTATAAATTCAAAACTTCCCAAATGTCTGTTTTTTTCTATGAATTTATTAATCTGTGCTTCATGCACAACAGAGTCTGCAAATTTTGAAATGGCACTTTTAATAATTTTGGAATTTTTAAGTTTTGGATACTTTTTTATAATCATCTTTTCAACATCAATCATAACTAACCTTGTAGGGAACTCTTGTGCAAATTATAGTAAAGAAAGATTACATAAAGATTACAATTGTAAAGAAAATTTGATTTTCGCACCTAAATTCAAGCATTTTCTAAGCGACATTACTTAATCAAAGATGACAAAGAAGCAATTATTGCCCGTCCGCCTGAAAAAGCAAAAGAGTTTTTAGAGGCTTAACTTTTCTATTGTCACTCCGTTATCTTTTAAAAACTTTGAGATAGTCTCAGAGTGTGTATGCTCATACTCTTTAGCATACACGATACGCTTAATTCCGCTTGCAATGAGGTTTTTACTACATTCACTGCATGGCTCTAAAGTAACATAAATTGTCGCATCTTCAATGCTTATACCTTTGCGTGCTGCCCAAATAATAGCATTCATCTCTGCATGAATCTCATATGTTTTACTCCACGCATGATGCTGTGGCGTGTACTCATCATTCCAGTAATCACAGCAATTCGTATAACCAGCAGGTGTACCATTGTAACCTGTGCTTAAAATACGGCCATCTTTTACAATAACAGCACCGACCTGCTTTGAAACACACTTGGAGGCTGAAGCAATTTCAAATGCTATATTTATAAAGTTCTTATCGCTTAACATAATCTATTTCGGCAGTCTGATAATATTAATATCTGCATTGTCACGAAGTCTTGCAAAATAATCACTCAGCACTACTTCTCTCTTCTCTGCCATAATTGCATTGATTATTTGCGGTTTTAAGGTTTGCAAATCAACTTCACTTGACTTTTCAATTGATTTTATATAAAAACTCACAAAACCACCTCTACCATCAGGCAAAATCGGAGTAAAATGATTGTGTGGCGTTCTTTGCAATATATCTGCTAACTGTGGCGAGATTCTATTGTAACTGAGTAGCTGTTCATCTGTTGCAATATCCGGTGCATAAAGCATTGGATTGTCTATCTTCTCTTGAAGTCTTTGCTTCTCTTTTGCAGAGTAGATAATCACAGAAAAAGAGTCTGCATGATGAAATTTCTCTTTATGCAACTCATAATACTCTCTTATCTCTTCATCACTTGGTTCTACAAGCGAAGAGATTGCAATAGCGGCGTAGAGTTTTTGACTTAAAATTTTCTCTCTTATCTTCTCTTTGAACTCTTGTGAACTAAGGCCGCTTTGTTCTCTAACGACATCATAGAGTTGACTTATACTCAGCCCATTTGCTTTTGCCATTTTTTTAATATCATCATAGACTTCTGCACTCGAAACAGAGATACCCCTTTTTGCAATTTCAAGCTCCTCAAGCTTTTTACGAATCAAAACATCAGAAGCTCTTTTTGCATCTCTATGTGTTGCTTGCATCTCTTTTTCAATATCAAGCAGCGTAATCGCTCTATCTTCAACAACAATAGCCACACCATCATAAATCTCTGCATGTAAAAAGCCTACGAACATAAGTACAAATAGTAGTTTCAGCATAAAAATCCATTTTCTTAATTTTAAGAGGTATTTTACCAGCCTTTAACCAACAATTGCCTAAAATTACAAGAAAACTTTTTATAGAAGGCAAATGCTCCTTAGCTAGCATAAACCTCACGCTAAGTTTACAAAAGTTAAAAAAATATATAGATCAAAAAGGTTATTATCATGGTTGTTACACGTTTTGCTCCAAGTCCTACAGGATATCTTCACATCGGCGGTTTACGTACTGCTCTTTTTTCATATCTGTGGGCAAGAAAAAACAACGGAAAATTTCTACTCCGCATTGAAGATACAGACAAGGCAAGAAATTCTGAACAAGCAACACAAGCTATTCTTAATGCATTTAAGTGGTTAGGACTTGAGGCTGATGGAGAGATCACCTACCAAAGCAGACGCGAAGATATCTATAAAAAATATATACAACAACTTCTTGATGAGGGCAAAGCCTACAAATGCTATATGAGTAAAGAGGAGTTAGATGCACTTAGAGAGCAACAGATGGCAAATGGGGAGCGTGCAAAATATGATGGAAAATACCGCGACTTTTGTGGTACACCACCTAAAGGTGTTGACCCTGTTATACGTATAAAAGCCCCACTAAGTGGTGAGATAATTGTCCATGACGGCGTCAAGGGTGACATCTCTTTTCAAGCTGAAGACATTTTAGATGATTTTGTCATTGCCAGAGCTGATGGCAGTCCAACATATAATTTTGTTGTCGCAATTGATGATGCTTTAATGGGTGTCAATGAGGTTATCCGAGGAGATGACCACCTCTCAAACACTCCAAAACAGATAGTTGTGTATAAAGCACTCGGATTTGAGATTCCTAAATTTTATCATGTTCCAATGATTCA